>JBDKKQ010000411.1:0-5294 GCA_039796015.1 Verrucomicrobiota bacterium | reverse complement strand
AGTGATGAGCAGTGCAGCAACCATTACGGCCGAGGTTGTACGGGGCAACTGCCTGCCGCGCCAAGCGGCGAGTGCCTCAGAATTGGGAACACCGAATTGAAGTGACCCAGATTTGTCGGCGGCCCCGATGCCGCTAGGGTAAATTAGTTTCAGGAAGACGCAAAAACTCCTTGAGCCAGAGGATGCAGTTTGCGTTCATTCGCGTCCGCGCTTCCGGTTCGCCGAAGTTCGGACAGTGGTAGGATGCCGGAGCGGTCAATCGGAACAGACTGTAAATCTGTCAGGCTAACGCCTTACGAAGGTTCGAATCCTTCTCCTACCACCATCTTCTTCTCCTGATTTCTTCCTCAGGCTTTCTCAAAGTCTTCCTCAAGCCTATTTGCACTTCGAAGTCTTGGCTTTTCAAAGCCCCGGTATTTCAAGTCTTGCTCAGGATCTGAGCGCTGCCACTCACCTGGCCACCTCTCAAGCTCGTCGATCATTCTCTGGCGGACCGCCGCAGAGAAAATTTAACGAGGTCAAAAACAACTAGGGCGAAGGACCCACCTCGGTCGCTCGCCCCGTTCACACCCATTGGCCTGAGCATTTCAAGCGCCTCAGCCAAACACCCATTGGCCCTAAGTTGCTCGGACGGCTCTGGAGCTCACTCCACTGGGTAGTGGAGCATCAACGCCACCAAGGCCTCCACGTTCGGGCTCTCGGCGGTGCGGACGTAGTGTCCGCTAGTGCAGACCCCGCACAGAACGCTGGCTGCATTGTCTAGGCCCAGCAACTTGCCGAGGCAGAAGCCGCTGTTGAAGTGGTCGCCCGCGCCCGTGGTGATCTTGGGCTTCTTGCAAACCGGTCCCTCGACCACCGAGGCAACGCCCCCCGACACCGCCAGCGCGTAGGCCACGGGATGCACCACGAGGGTATCCACCGGAATGCGCTGCTGAATGGCCACACTCAGTTCGGCCAACCCCTTCCAATCACGTGGCGAGGGATCCATGCCCAAGACTCCAGCGATTTCATAAGCTTCCTTTTCGTTGAGCCCAAGGATCACGTCGAAGCGACTCTGGAACTTCAGGATCAAGTCCAGTGCGTGACGGATGTCTTCGGCGGTGCGCTTCTCTGGGTCGGCCAGGTCGAAGAACATCTTTCGGCGCGGGCCTTGCAGCGTGGGCATGAGTTCAGCCTGGAGGCTTTCCCAAATGGCCGACATGTGGGGGAGCATCGTCCAGTTGACGAAGGCCACGAGGCTGGAGGATTCAAACTTGGCAGCGAACTTCTCCTTGCCGTAGCGCTGACACAAGTTGTCCCAGTGGATTTGCTTGAGGGTGTAGTGCTTGCCCACCATCAGCTTGCCATCCTCGAACTCGAGGGCGTCGGTGAAGCCGGGCTCACTGATCGTGTGCACTTCGGCACGGGCGGCGAAAGACTCGAACACCGGGTGCAAGGCCGGCCACCCCAAGGAACCCACGTAAGTCACACCGATCCCGAGGCTGGCCAGCGCATTGGCCATGATCGGACCGTTGCCACCGAGCTTGGTCAGCACATTCACTAATTCGACATTGGTGCTGCGACCGGCCGCTGCAGCCAATCGCTGGGCGTACGCGGCGATGGTCGGAATGCGGTCGAAGCGGACCGCGTCGTAGCGCTTGTCCACCACATGGAGGATCTCGTCCACAAAGCCATCCAAGCCGACAAAGGCGGTCAGGGACGGAACTTGGGCCGCGGCTGCGGCCAGGCGGGAAGCGACGGAGGCGCGAAATTCAGGCGTGTTCTGCATGGTCAGTGAATCCGGAGCAAACCGGAAGCACAACGAATATGGCCATTGCCCAGCCGGGGTGAAGCCGGAAAGCGCACCCGACCCAAACGGGCCGAACATTTAATCCACCGAGACACCCAGAACATCCAGGATACGGTCGAGCTCGTCATCGCTGTGAAATTGGATCTCCAAACGCCCCTTGCCCGCCTTGTAGTGCAGGCCGATGCGAAGACCCACCCGTTCACGGATGCGGTTCTCCAAATCGGTAACATGGGGGTCGGCCGGTACCGGCACCGAAGCCGCACGCGGATCCACCGCCATCGAGGGCGCAGATGAATCCTTCTTGGCGATCGCGGCCTCGAGTTGGCGCACGGTCCAGCCTCCGCGCAGCGTCAAGCGAGCCAGAGTCTCCTGCTGATAAGGATCCTCCACGCTGAGAATCACCTTCGCATGTCCCACCGACAGCGATCCATCCCTCACGACCGCGAGCACCGCCGCCGGCAGCTTCAAGAGGCGTGTGGCGTTGGCCACCACCACACGACCGCGACCCACCTTCTTGCCGACTTGCTCCTGGGTCAGAGAGAACTGGGTCATCAACTGCTGATAACCCAAAGCCTCGTCGATAGGATTGAGGTTCTCACGCTGAAGATTCTCGATGAGCGCGAGCTCGAGCACCTCCAGATCGGTGGCGACTCGCTCAATCACCGGCACTTCGGTCAGGCCCGCCAATCCGGCGGCCCGCCATCGGCGTTCACCGGCGATCAACTCGAAAAAGTCGCCCACCACCCGCACCACCAAGGGCTGGATAATGCCCTGCTCGCGGATCGAATCGGCTAACTCGGCGAGAGATTCTTGCGGAAATTCTTTGCGAGGCTGCAGGGTCGAGGGACGAATCCGATCGCGGGAAATTTTGCGAACGAGCGAACCCGGAGGCGGTGGCACCGGAGCCAGAACCGGGCTTGCAGCCTGTCCAGCACCCCCTGCCGGGGCGCCCGGCGCTGACGGCGCGGCGAAGGGGGATTTGATCCCTCCACCCATCAGCGCTCCCAATCCGCGTCCCAAGGCCGGTTTCGACATGACCTACACTCTAGGGACCGACCGATCCGAGTGGCAAAAAGGATTTCGACCCACTCGATTTAAATCCCGCCCCCGTCCGAGCCACCCTTAGGGACGAATGGCCTGGAAGATCGTCCGAGCAATCAGGGTCGCCCCGGCGGCGTTGGGATGAATCTTGTCGGGGAACATCTCAGGGTAGCCGGTCAGGGCGTCGTTGAGATCGATGACAGGCACCTTCTTGTCGGTGGTCACTTCCATGAGAGCCGGAATGACCCCGTCGTCTAAGATATGACCGGTGATGCCCCAGGTGTCGGAATACACGGGGACCGGCAAGCATGCCCAGACCTGAGGCTTGGACTTGAGGCTGCGGAATTGATCGATCAACCAGCGCGTTTCCTGCTCGAAAAAGGCCTGATTCTTCCAGTTCTGCGGCTTCGTGTCGTTGGTTCCCAGTTTGACGATGACCATGTCCGGCTGCCAAACAAGGGACGCCTTGAACTCGTCGGTGTTCGCGTACGGAAGGTCTCCAACCCGGCTCAGGGTGGCGCCGCTGCGCCCAAAGTTGCGCACCTCAAACCGGTTGCCCAAGAGATCGCCCAATTGCTTGGGATAGTTGTTCTTCTCGCGGTCTTCGACGCCTGCGCCGTAAGTAATGCTATCGCCCACACAGGCCACCTTGATGACGCGCCAACCACCTTTCCGGTCTTCGAAATCATCGATCTTGATGAGTTTTGGCTGGAGCTTGCGGCGACAGCCCCAAGAAATCGCACCGGCGGCCAGCGGCAATAAGGTCAGGAAATCGCGACGTTTCATCCGGACCGATGAAAGCGGGGACTAACCCCGTGCGGCAAGCGGGCTGTTGGAACTTTTGTTCAAAAGTTCATCCACTTCGGGTCGCGGCCATCCCGTGACGGCCGAGACTCACCGCAGCCTGAGCGCACAAACACCTTCCCGAAACTCAATGCGTCGGAGTGTTGCCGGGCACCCGATTCTTGAGCACTGCCTGGGTTTGTTCGGTGCGGAACTGCTCATAGGCGCTCCGGAACTGCGGGTACTTGTTTCCCAAGATGGCCGTTGCCAACAGGGCCGCATTGATGGCTCCCGCCTTGCCAATGGCCATGGTACCGACCGGCACGCCCCCGGGCATTTGAACGATGCTCAGAAGCGAGTCCATGCCGTTGAGCGCCTTGGACTGCACCGGCACGCCCAAGACCGGCAGCGCCGTCTTGCTCGCGCACATGCCCGGCAAGTGAGCAGCGCCCCCGGCTCCAGCGATAATCACCTCAAGGCCCCGGCCCGCGGCCGACGCCGCATAGTCAAAAAGGAGGTCCGGAGTCCGATGAGCGCTGACCACTGAGGTCTCATACGGCACACCCAGGTCCGCCAACTGGCGGGCCGCAGACTCCATCGTCTCCCAATCAGACTGGGAACCCATGATGATGCCGACCAGCGGAGAACTCATAAAGACCGAGAGTGACCTCCCCGCGGAGAGATGTTCAAGCCTCGGGGCGGATCTCAAAGACAGAGATTTGAGCGGTCTGTCTTGGGGAGACCGTCCCGAGTTCCGGGAGCCGTTGGGAGCCGTTTCTTAAAGACGACGCTCCTGGTTACCATTTGCTCCGGTCCGTCGAGAACCGGAAACGGGTCTGAGACTGGAACCCCTTCCCCGGGCGAACCACGGTCGAAGGAAAATTCGGATGGTTCGGTGAGTCCGGGTAATGCTGGGTCTCGAAGCAAAAGGCCCCGTACCGCGGTTGGTGTACGCCGTCGAAATGATTGGCCGTGTACAGTTGGATCCCGGGCTCCGTGGTATGGCAGGTCATCCTGCGGCCGGAATTCGGATCGAGGATTTGTGCCGCCAACTGCAACCCGCCACCCCGTCGGTCGACGATGAAGTTGTGGTCGTAGCCCTTGGGTCCGCGGATGTCGCGAATCCGCTCGCCGATGCGGTGGAAGCTGCAAAAATCGAGGGGTGTGCCCGCTACCGATGCAATTTCGCCCGTGGGAATGAGAGCGGCATCCGACGGGGTGTAATGGTGCGCCTGAATTTTAAGTTCGTGTCCCAGGACATCCCCATTGCCCGCGCCCGCCAGGTTGAAATAGGCGTGGTTCGTCAGGTTCACCACCGTGGCCTGATCGGTCTTCGCCCGGTAAGTGATGAGCAACTCATTCTGGTCGTTCCAGGCGTACGTCACGGTGACGTCCAAATTACCGGGATAGCCTTCTTCTCCATCCACGCTCCGGTAGCGGAACTCGGCGATGGCGGTCGATCCTTCTACCGTGGTGTGGGACTGCCAGAGCTTCGAGGCGAATCCTTCCCGGCCGCCGTGGATATGATTGCCCCCTTCGTTAGCGGTGATGCGCACCTCTCGGCCCTCCAGCGTAAACCGAGCGCCGTGGATTCGATTGGCGTAGCGGCCGATGACCGACGCGGCGGGCAGCCCCCGCTGGTAGGCGTCCATCGAGTCGCCACCGAAGACGACGTTGGCCG
>JBDKKQ010000410.1:0-5345 GCA_039796015.1 Verrucomicrobiota bacterium | reverse complement strand
TGGTCCCGTTCTTGAATTGGAAGGGTTCGTTGTCGGCCCAACCGATTCGGAGGCCGATGGATTGCCCGACGATTGGGAACTGTGGCGTTTTGGGAACCTCGCTCAGGGGGCCTCGGGAGATCCCGACGCCGACGGTGCCTCGCATTTGTCTGAATGGACGGCCGGAACCGACCCGTTGTCGTCCGCAGAGGTTTTTCGGGTCACCCTCACAGGTTCTCTGACCCAACCGACGCTCCAATTTTCTATTCGTCCCAACCGAATTTATTCGGTCGAACGCAGTGTCGATTTGACGACGTGGGCGCCGGCTTCTGGCGTTTTGAGCTATCCGTCCGTGGGATCGGCCACCTGGACGGGATCTGTGGAAACTCTTTCCGAGGCGCGCTTCCTGCGGGTGAGTGTGCGGGCCGAATGACGGGGAGCAATCGGCTTTGGAGTTCAGAGTCGATAGGCCAAGAACAACAACGCCGCGCCCGCTAGGATCCGGTACCATCCAAACACGGTGAAGGTGTGGGAACGCACGTAGCCCAGCAGCCACTTCACCACCACGAAGGCCGTCAGGGCCGCGACCGCACTGGACAAGGCAATCATGGACCACGGTTCGTGGGCGTCGCCGTGGCGGAGAGCATCCAGGGTTTCTTTGGCCCCGGCAGCCATGAGCGTCGGGATGCCCAGCAGGAAGGAGAATTCGGCGGCTGCAGTCCGTGAGAGGCCCAGTGCCAGCGCAATCAAGATGGTGGTTCCGGAACGGGAAGCACCCGGATAAGCGGCGGCAATGAGTTGGCCTGCTGCGACGCCCAGGGCGATAGCCCAGGTGACTCGGTCGGTGGTGCGTCGCCCGTACAACCAGCGCTCGAGGCCGACGAATAGAAATCCGCCGGTCAGCGTGGCCCAGGCGACAGGTGTCAGTGTCTTGGGTAGTCTCAACCCGGCCTTTTTCAGGGCGAGTCCGCCGATGGCCGTGACCACGAAGGCCGCGGCCAGCTTAAGAAGGTAATCTTGGTTGGCCGGTTCCTTCCAGCGGGTCAGCAGGCTGCGGACTCGGTCGGAGAAAACCGCGACCACCGCCAGCACCGCTCCAATTTGGATTACGGTGTTGAAGAGGTCGGAATAGTGCCGACCGGCCAGACGTTCAGCGATGAGCAGGTGCCCGGTGGAGGAGACGGGCAGGAACTCGGTGACGCCTTCGATGACGCCGAGCAAAACCGCAAAGAGCCATTCAGACATGGGGAGGAGGGAGTGGACGAGGTGCTGGAGTGCGGAAGCGATCTGTGGTCGATCGGGGGACTTTCAATGGGGGTTCAATGGGTGGGTTCTTCTTCGGGCAACGGTTGACCCCGGGTCTCTGGGGCAAAGTTCAGCGCAATGAGGCCGATGAGGTAAACCGAGCACATGGTCACGCCGGCATAGCGCAGCGGCATGGCCGGGTCGGTGGCTCCGGTGTCCTTGTAGACGACCCCGGTCAGCAGCCCCAAGAGGGCCGGTCCGCTCGCCGCTACGAAGCGTCCGACGTTGTAGCAGAAACTGGTGCCCGTGCTGCGCAGTCGGGTCGGGAAGAGTTCCGGAAAGTAAATCGCATACCCGCCGAAGACCGACAGCGTTCCGAAGCCCATCAGAGGCACCAACCACAGGTCGCCGAAATCCCGCAGGAACCAGAACGTGGAGGCCACGGAAGTCATGGCCAAGACGAACGACACGGCGAAGGCCGGTTTGCGGCCCACCCGCTGCGCAAGTAATCCGAAGCTGTAGACGCCGAAGAAGGCACCGATGTTTTGGATCATCGAGGTGATGCCGGTCCAGTAGGTCAATTTGCCGGCCAGTTGGACTCCGCTCAGGCCCTCAGCCTGGAACTTCTGGTTCAGCACCAGCCGCACGAGTTCGAAGCTGAAAAAGGCGATGCCCCAGACGCCGATCACTCCCGCCAGCGCCAGCAGCAGTCCCACCACGGCACGGCTCCGGTAACGGGTGTCGCCGCCACCGCCGTACACCACCCACAAGCCCGCCGCCAGCGCCGCCAGCGAAAAGCCTAAGACCATCGTCTTGATGAGCGAAAACCCTGGCAGGATCATGATCTTGCTCCAGGCCGCGGGTCCTAGGAATCCGAGCAAAATTCCCGTGAGCAACAGCAGTCCGGCCACCAACGCGGGCCGACGCCAGTTCGGGTTGCCGAACAGTTCGCCGTAGTCGCCGAGCTTCTTCATGTCCATGCCCGAGGCCTTCATTTGTAACCAGCGTTCGGGCTCCTTCAAGTTGCGGCGTATCACCACCACCAGCAGGGCGGGGAAGGCTCCGACAATGAACATCCAGCGCCAGGCCGCCCAACCGCCGAGGGACCCCAATACACCGGTCGTCTCCAAGTGGCCGAGGCTCATGCTGGTAACGGCCGCCCCGATGTTGCCCACGGTAGACAGGGCTTGCAGGAGGCTCAGCGCGTAGGGGCGGGCCTTGTCGGGCATCACCTCGGCTACCAGCGCCACGCCCACGGCGAACTCACCGCCCACGCCGAGGCCGGTGATGAAGCGGTAGAGGGCGAAGTCCCAGAAGGCTTGCGACAGCGCGCTCAAGCCGGTGCAGCCCGAGTACATGAGGATGGTAATGAGCATCGTCTTGGCGCGGCCGATGCGGTCGCCGAGCACCCCGAAGATCAGGCCGCCGGTGGCCCATCCGAGCAGGAAGATGGCCGTCGAATAGCCCGCGTGTTCCTGAACCGAGGCAGCGATCTGGCCGGGTGTTGCATCGGGCGCGAAGGTGCCCTTGAGCAGTTCCTTCATGGCCGGCGTGCGGGCCAAGTTGAAGAGCTGCTGATCCATGCAGTCGAGCAGCCAGCCCGCGGCGGCGACAATGAGGACGAACCACTGGTAGCGGTTCAGGAGCCGCCACCAGGCGACCGTGTTGGTTTCTTGGCTCATGAGGAATGTCCTCCGATCATGCCCCCGCCACCCCCAGAGCCAAGACGAGAAACTGGGAATGCCCACGAAAACCTTGAAATGAGCCGTCCGAAAGCAACCGCTCCAACCGGGCTCGCGATCCGATCTGGTGGGCGTCCTTGGGTCTGATGGCCACCCCGAGCCGCTCAACCCGGTCTGGGTCCCATCTCCGGGCGTTCCTCCGGATTATCTCGTTTTGACAGGCCAAAGCGCTTCAACTTGTTGAGGAGCCCCTGGCGGCTGATCCCCAACGATTTGGCCGCCTTCAGTTGGTTGTGGCCGCACCGTTGAAGTGCCTCAGAAATTAACCGACGCTCCAAGTCATCCATCGCTGTCCGTAGGCGGGATTCGGGGTGAAGGGTCGTGGTCGGAAAGGAGGACGGCCCGGTCGATGGCCGGGGAATCGGAAGGCCCTCTGCCCAGTCTTCCTCCCGAAGCACGGGCCCGCGGGCGCAGGCCACCAGCCGCCGGATCTCGTTCTGAAGCTGTCGGGAGTTCCCAGGCCAGCTCATCAGCTGCAGCTTCCCCAACAACTCCGGCGCGAATTCCATCCGGGATCGGCCCTGTTCCCGGCAGATGTCGAATAGAAGCCGGTGGGCCACGATAGGGATGTCCTCCGGGATCTCCCGCAACGAGGGCATGCGAATGAACACTACCTTGAGTCGGTAGTAGAGGTCCTCCCGGAATTTGCCAGCCTGAATCTCTGCTTCGAGATCCTTGTTCGTGGCCGACACCACCCGCACATCCACCGCACTGGCGCCACGTCCACCGACCCGCTCGATGCGATGGTCCTGAAGCACTCTGAGGATCTTTGCCTGGGCCGTGAGCGATAGGTCTCCAATTTCGTCGAGGAACAAGGTGCCTCCGTTGGCGGCCTCGAACTGCCCGACCCGGCGTTCGACTCCAGTAGCCACCCCGCGCTCGATGCCGAACAACTCGCTCTCGATGAGGGTCTCTGGCAGGGCGGCGCAATTGAGGGCCACCATTTGTTTGTGGGCCCTCAGGCTGGATTCATGGATCGCCCGCGCCGCCAATTCCTTTCCTGTCCCACTTTCACCTCCGATCAGGACATTCACCGAGGAGTCCTTGATGCGGTGGATCTGTTGGAGGACATGTTGGATCCTGGCGCTCGTCCCTGCGATCTGACTGGACCAGGAAGTATGGGACGTCTCCTGCCTAAGCTGGGCGTTTTCCCGCTTGAGATTGCTTCGGTCGCGGTTGATTTCGTCGAAAATTTGGGTGGCTTGGAGCGCGGTGGTGGCCTGCGCCGCTAGACACTGGAGGGATTCTTCGTCCTTGGCGGTGAATGGGGATCCACCGTGCTTGTTCAAGACCTCGAACGTGCCGACAATTTCACCGTCGATCCGTCGGAGCGGAACAGCGAGAAGATTGCGCGTAATGCAGCCGGTGAAGGCATCCACGCTGGAGTTGAACCGCGGATCCGAATAGGCATCCCGAACATTCACCGTATTTCCTGAAGTTGCGACCGCGCCGACGATGCCCTTTCGGGCATTGATTCGGAGGATCCCTGAGACTCCCATCGCCACCTTAGACCACAGTTCGTTCCTACCGGTGTCGAGCAGGAAGAGGCTGGCCCGTTCACAATCCAGAAGGGTGCACGCCTCCTGCGCGATCAGATCGAGCAGGGCGTCGAGATTCCGTTCGATGTTCATCCGTTAACTGATCCGGAGGATGGCCCGCCACTTCGGGCTTTGGCTGTCGTCGGAGCGTGGGAGTTGGGCATGGAGGTGGTGAGATTGTTTCCGTGATCAAAGCAAGTATCGGAGTGCCTACGCAATAGACAATGTGTCCATAAAATAGACAATCCAGTGTCTATAAAATTGGAAAAACCATCAGCAAACCGGTGTAGGACCCCGAAAACCGTCTCAATAAGACTTGGCCTGGCAGCTGCGTTTAAGGAGACCGTAGTACCCCGCAAAGGCAGGCAAGCTCCCCAACGAACGGGGCGATCCGGCCATCTAAGGGGGGCTCGATTCCATCACCTACAAATCCACAAAACATCACCACCATGAAAACACTCCGTCCGATGTTCTCCACTCTTGCCATCGCGCTGCTGGCTCTTTTGGCCAATCCAGCGCCGGTCGCACTGGCTCAATACCCTAAGCCTCCGGTCGTCGTTCCGAAGGGTATTACGATCACGGTCACCGGCACGGGGCGGACCGCCGCTGAAGCTGACAAATCAGCCGAAAAGAAACTGCATATGCAGCAAATTCGGGCTGCAGGGATGAACATTTTCTGGGGGCCGGTCGTGACGACCCGCACATTCACTCCTGGTTATTGGTATTTCTACCCCCCCGTGCACACCACCACAATGACCGTGAAGTCGAATTGAGCTCCACGGGTTTCCAACCGTTCTGCAAGCCCGCGCGAGGTCACGCGTCATCTCGCGCGGGCTTTCTG
>JBDKKQ010000409.1:0-5340 GCA_039796015.1 Verrucomicrobiota bacterium | reverse complement strand
AGGGTCGCACGGGCATGTTCTTCAGCAGTTACGGGGTGACGGTGGCCTTCGCCATTCTGGTATCGCTCTTCGTGAGTTTTACCCTCACGCCGATGCTGGCAGCCCGCTTTTTGCGCAGATCTCGCGACGAGGCCGATCGCCTTAAGAAAGCCCACGGCGGGCCTTGGATGATATGGATCGGCCACCAGTACTTGGTCGTGCTTCGGTGGAGCTTGCGCCACCGGTGGGTGATTATGTCGTTGAGCCTGGCTTGCGTGGTCTCCATCTGGCCGCTGCTCAAGGCCAGTCGGTTCACCTTCATTCCTATGGACGACTCCAGTGAGTTCGAGGTCAACCTCACGCTTCCAGAAGGCAGTGGCATGGAACAGGCGGCCACACTGACCGCTGAGGTGGAGGTTCAGCTCAAGGCCCTCCGCATCGAAAACCAGGTGGCCATCACCGATACCTTGGTCACGGTGGGACCGGTCAGCGGCCGGGTGGGCAAGGGCGAGGGCGATGTGACCCAGGCCAATATCTACTGTCGCCTCCCGGAGTTGGGCGGGCTGATTGACCAACTGCGGGGTAAGTCTCGCCGCTGGGGGCAATTGGAGGCGATGACCAAGGCTCGTGGCGTGGTGGCGCGGTATCCGGATGTGCGCTCCTCAGTGGGAGCTATTTCCTCCCTAGGCGGAGGCGGCGGCCGTAACGCGGAGTTGTCTTTTAATCTGGTGGGGCCCGACTTGGAACGCTTGACGGCCTACTCCGAGGCGCTGGTGAAGGAGTTGCGCCAAAACCCGGGCCTGTCCGATGTCGATACGACCCTGTCCAACCGAAAGCCCGAGCTGCAAGTCCACATCGATCGGGATAAGGCCAGCCAGTTTGGTCTGCACATCACCGACATTGCGGCCACGCTACGAACCTTGGTGGGCGGAGAAATCATCGGGGTGTTTAAGGAGAAGGATGAACAGTACGACGTGTGGCTGCGAGCCGATGCCGCCCATCGAGGGACCGTCGAGGCGTTGCAGCAGGTGTTCGTGCGCACTCGTCCCAGCAGCGCTTCGGGGGCCCAGCCCGAGATGGTGCCCTTGGGCAATTTCGTTCGCTTTGAAGAAGCCCGTGGCCCCAATCAAATTGGCCGTTTCCAGCGTCAGCGCCGCGTGACCTTGGTGGCCAATCTGGGGACTTATTCGCTGAGCGAGGCGGTGCAAGAGGTTGAGCGGGTGGTGGCTCAGATGGATCTACCGCCGGAATATCAGATGGTGATGGTGGGGCGTGCCAAGCAGTTGAGGGAGACCTTGATCAACTTCCTGATGGCCTTCGTGGTGGCGGTCATCTTCATGTACATGGTGTTGGCGGCCCAGTTTGAGCACTTCATCTATCCCATCTCGATTTTGTTGGCTGTGCCGTTGTCGTTGCCGTTCGCGTTGGCGTGGATGGTCTTCATCAATGAAGAGCTCAACATCTATGCCATTTTCGGACTCTTCATGCTCGTGGGCATTGTGAAGAAGAACGGCATCATGCAAATCGACTACACCCGAGTGCTTCGTGAGCGAGGGATGCCTCGAGATGAAGCCATCCTCGAGGCCAATCAGGTTCGGTTGCGCCCTATTTTAATGACTACGCTGTTGCTGGTGGCGTCGATGATTCCTATCGCGCTGGGCGTGGGCCCGGGGGCGGCGGGGCGGGCCTCGATGGCCAAGGTGATCATTGGCGGACAGATGCTCTGCTTGCTTCTCACGCTCCTGGTTACGCCGGTCAGCTATGCCATCTTCGACGACTGGGGCCGTCGGTTGCTGCGGCGCGGGCCTAGTGGCTCTTAAGAGCGGCGGTTCAAGCGCATCCGGCCTAACGATTGAGAACGAAGTTCTCGGGTGGCTGTGGCAACGGGTTTTCCTGAGTTGAGTGGCCGGGTCGTTGTCATGCCATCAGGAGGGCACGCACTTCAAGTTCAGGGACCGTAGACTTCAGCAAGTTTGGTTTGAGGTGGCCTGCGTGGGGCGGTTGGAGAAGTGTTGCGAACGATTTCCCATGCGAGACCTTGCGCCGACTATTCCGAGTCCTGAATCCACCAGAGTTTTCCGGGTGGGAGCTGTGCAAATGATCTTCGCCGATTCCATGGCGGCCAATTGGGCGAAGATTGAGCGGGCCGCCACCGCGGCGGCGCGAAAAGGTGCGGATGCAATCCTGTTCCCGGAATGCGCCACGACTGGCTATGCGATGGATTTCGGGAACCTCCAGCCGAGTGCTGTGGATCAGGCCTTAAACGCCGTTTCCCAACTGGCCGCCGATTTGCGGGTGCAGTTGCTCGTGGGGAGCCCGGTCTTTCGCAGCGGACGGCTTTACAACGCCTTGTTGGTGTTCAATCGATCCGGTCGGTTGGTGCATGCTTACGCCAAGTGCCAGTTGACGCCGGCAGACCGTCAGTGGTTTTCAGCCGGTGAGGATATTTCGCTCTTCGAACTCGATGGCATCGCTGCCTCCACCTTCATTTGCCACGAGCGGCGGTACCCCGAATTGCCCCGGATCTCCGCGATGGCCGGCGCCCGCATTGTGTTCCATCCGAATGCCGGGATGGATTCGTTAGCGGTTTCCCGCAAGAAGCGAGGGGGGCGGGATGGGATGGCGGTGCGCGCCTTCGAGAATGCGGTCTACTATGTTTTTGCCAATTCGGTGGGCCCACAAGGGCAGGGGAAATGGTCGGCTGGTGACTCGAAGATCGTTCATCCTAGTGGCAAAGTGCTTCGAATCGCCAACAACCAGGACGAAGCCACCTTGATCGCCGATTTGAAAATGGCCGATGCCACGGGCCAGTACGCCTTGGAAAGCCTAGAGCATCCCCGTTGGCTGGCTGCGCATTGGAAATCCATCCTGCCAAAACTCGTGCGGAAGGCCCGGCGGACGGATGCTCTGTTCGAGAAGCGGTTTCCGGGTCGCGCCACCTGACTGTTCGGTGTCGATTTTTTTGAAGATTTCTCGGGCAGGAATCGCATCCGGCCGAAAACACCCTTCCAAAACGGCCCTGTTTCCCGCAATTTTACACCCTTGGCTATGTTTACTGGCACTTTCACGGCATTGGTTACCCCGTTTCGCGATGGAGAATTGGACGAAGCGGCCTTTGAGAAATTGGTCCGCTCCCAGATCAAGGGCGGGGTGGATGGGATCGTTCCCATGGGAACCACCGGTGAGTCTCCGACACTGGATTATGACGAACACCTGAAAGTGATCGAGTTGGCCGTGAAGTTTTCGGGCGGCAAGTTGCCGGTGTTGGCCGGCACGGGTGGCAATTCTACTCAGGAGGCTATCTTCCTGACCCAAGAGGCTGAGAAGCTCGGTGTGGATGGTTCACTCCAGGTGGCTCCGTACTACAACAAGCCCACGCAGGAAGGCGTGTATCAGCACTTCGCGGCCATCGCCCGGTCCACCCGATTGCCCATTTTGCTTTACAGCATTCCCGGCCGTTGCGGCATCGAGATCGGTGTCGACACCGTCCAGCGCTTGGCCTCGGAGTTTAAGAATATCGTCGGCATCAAAGAAGCTGGGGGCTCTTGCGACCGAGTCAGCCAATTGCGGGCGGTCTGCGGACCGAAGTTCGAGATCGTCAGCGGCGACGATTCCCTGACGCTGCCCTTCATGAGCGTCGGTGCTCAGGGCGTCATTAGTGTGGCCTCCAATGTGGCTCCGCGCGAGGTGTCTAAGATGGTGCGCGCGTTTGCGGCCGGGGATGCCAAGGGGGCGCTGAAGTTGCACACCCGCTTGTTCCCGCTCTTCAAGAACCTCTTCGTCGAGACCAATCCGTCGCCGTGCAAGACCGCGTTGGCGTTGAAGGGGATGATGGGCGAGGAAGTGCGCCTGCCGCTGGTGCCCTCGTCGACCGCCACGCGCGAGTTGATCCGCAAGACCTTGACCGAGGCAAACCTGCTCTGAGCCCCGGACTTGGTTGCAGCCCGGAGTCACCCGGAGTCTCCTGAACCTGTGGGTTGCCCCCGATCTGGACCTGTTTCAACCTACCCTCCCGATGATCATCGCCCCCTCTCTACTGGCCTCGGATTTTGGTCGCTTCGCCCATGAGGCAGCGCGCGTCCAGCGTTCGAGTGCGGAGTGGTTGCATTTGGACATTATGGACGGGCACTTCGTCCCGAACATTTCTTTCGGGCCTGAGGTGGCCAAGGCGGTGCGTAAGGTGTTTCGGCGGCACCTCGACGTTCACCTGATGTGCTCGAAGCCGGAGATCTTGCTCGAGCCGTTCGTGAAGGCCGGGGCCGATTCCATGACCATCCACGTGGAGTTGGGTGATCTGGTTAATCCGCTCTTGTGGCGCATCCGATCGATGGGCAAGCAAGTGGGGTTGGCCGTCAATCCGCCGACGAACATTGATGCAGTGAAGCCCTACCTGGCCCAAGTGGACCTAGTGCTGGTGATGACGGTGAATCCCGGATTTGGCGGGCAGTCGTTTATCGAAGAATGCGTCCCCAAGATCCAGCGGCTCGAGGCCTGGCGTCGGGAAATGGGCCTCAAGTTCCGCATTCAAGTCGATGGTGGAATCAACGACATCACCGGCCGTGAATGTGCCCGAGCGGGTGCGAATGTCTTCGTGGCCGGCACGCACCTCTTCGGCAAACGCAATATGGGTCAGGCGGTTCAGCGCTTGCGGGAACGGTTGATTCCGGCCGCCCAAGAATTGCTCTGAATCGGCGGACGGTCCGAGTTCTTGGCCGGTGTTTGGGCTCGGATGTTCGGTCCGGTTTTCGGTCCGGTCTTCGGTCCCGTGTTTGGTTCGGTCTTGGAACCCTCCTTCTGTGAAATGATTCCTTCCCTCTTGGCCATGGTGCTTTTCGCCGTTTCATCGGTGAGCGCCCGTCGATCGGTGGGCATCTTCGGACCCGCAACGGCGAATTTCTTCCGGCAAATCCTCGCCGTCCTGCTGTTGGTGGCATTTGTTCTCATGATGGGCTCCGGATTCTCCGGTCCGTCCCTATCCTGGTTCTTATGGAGTGGCGTGGTGGGCTATGGCCTTGGGGATGCGGGGGTTTTTCTGGCACTGCCTCGGTTGGGTTCCCGACTGACCTCCCTCATGACCCAATGCCTCGCGGCTCCGATCGGGGCGCTTCTGGAATGGGCTTGGCGCGGGCAGGTGCCAACCGGTGTGCAACTTGTGGCGGGTTGCACGATCTTAGCGGGCGTGTTCTTGGCATTGGCGCCACAGCGCGGTTCTGCCTGGGCGGGTGTGGAGTGGAAATCCGGTGTGTGGTTTGGACTCTTGGCGGCACTCGGACAATCCGGTGGGGCGGTCCTGAGTCGACAGGGGTTTGAATTGGCGAGGCTGGCTGGAGAGCAGGCGCATCCCATGACGGTGACCCTCCA
>JBDKKQ010000408.1:0-2997 GCA_039796015.1 Verrucomicrobiota bacterium | reverse complement strand
ACGGGACATGGACGTCCCACGCACCGAAGAGGTCCACCGCACCGTGGGCAGCCCCGCCTCGGCCACTCCGGTCTCCGACGGACACCGCGTGTTCGTCCACTTTGGATCCATGGGCATGGTGGCTTTCACCCTCGATGGACGCGAATTATGGCGTCATCCACTGCCCATTACTGAAACGGAGTACGGAGCCAGTTCATCCCCTGTTCTCGCCGGCGGATTGCTCATCCAACTCATCGACCAAGACAGTCACTCGTACTTGATCGCCCTGAAGACGGAAGACGGCTCTCTGGCGTGGCGCTTGGAACGACCGGATATGCGACGAGGCTTCGGCACTCCGGTGCTGTGGCCCCATCACGGACGCAAGGATTTGGTCGTCCCGGGAACCATCTTTCTGACAGGACTCGACCCCGCCACCGGTGCGGAACGCTGGCGCATTCCAGGGCTTGCTCGCATCACCTGCACTTCACCTGTTTTCGAAGGCGACCGACTGGTTGTTGCCAGTTGGACCACCGGGGGAGATCGAGGCGCCGACCGCATCGAACTCCCCGCGTTTGATGACGTGCTCAAGACCGCCGACCGAGACGCAAACGGACGATTGTCGCTGGCCGAGTTGCCGGCCGGTGCGGCTCAGGAACGCCGAAAACATCTCGACGGAAATCGCGACGGATTCGTAGACCGAAGTGAGTGGGAATCGATGGCGACCATTTTTGCCCGGGTCGAGAATCAGGCTTTTGCCGTTGAACCCGACACCGACGGAACCCTCCGAGAGACCGGTGTCCGCTGGCGTTTCAAGCGTGGTCTTCCCTATGTCGCATCCCCGCTCATCCATGAGCAGCGGGTCCACCTCATCAAAAACGGTGGCTTTGTCACCTGCCTCGATGCCCGCACCGGACTCCCCCATTTCCAGGAAGAACGGCTCGGGGGCGGGGGCGACTACTACGCCAGTCCCGTCTTGGCTGGAGGGCATCTTTATTTCGCCTCCCAGCGCGGCGTCATCACAGTCCTCCGTGATAGCGCCGAGTTCCAAGTTGTCGCCTCCAACGACCTGGGTGAGTTCATCCACGCCTCACCAGTCCCCGTCGGCAACCAGTTGCTCGTGCGAACTGCGTCCCATTTTTACGCATTCCGTTGAACGCGGGACGTCGGTAATCAGCACCTCCCCAGACTCGCTCAACCGGGTCGCCAGGATTGTGTGTTTGAGCGTTCCATCACGGCGACCGTTCGGAACCAACGCGATACGGTGATCCTGAAATCGAAATAAGGCTCGTGACTCCGGCCTGACCTCACCTCACCTCTCGCCTCGATGGAAAACCTCAGGCAACCTCCCTTCCATGATCTCCCGTTCTTGGTTAGGCCGCTGGCTGGTCTTCTGTGTCCCTGCGCTGATTTCTGCCGCTGTGTGGACTCAGGCCGAAGAATACCCGCTGGGGCCAGACTCGCAGTTCAACCCCTCGGTGCCCCACGGCACGGTGACCAAACACACCTTCACAACCACGTCCACCAGCCTCTTCCCGGGCACGCATCGGGACTACTGGGTTTATGTGCCCCGGCAGTATTCGCCTACGAAACCGCCCTGCTTGATGGTCTTCCAGGACGGCGGTGGCTACGTGTCCACCAATGGCTCCTTTCGAGCCTCTATCGTCTTCGACAACCTCATTGCCCGCGGCGAGATGCCCGTGACCGTCGGAGTATTTATTAACCCCGGAGTCTTGCCCTCCGCACAGGGAACCAACGCCCTGCCCCGCTACAATCGCAGCTACGAATACGACGGCCTCGGCGATCGCTACGCGCGCTTCCTTGCAGAGGAATTCCTGCCAGAAGTCCGCAAGTCGATCCACTTCACCGACGACCCCAATGGCCGTGCCATTGCCGGAGCCTCCAGTGGAGCCATTGCCGCGTTCACCGCCGCTTGGGAACGCCCCGACCTGTTCCGGCGGGTCTTCAGTACCATCGGCACCTACGTCGGACTGCGAGGCGGCAATGCCTACCCCATCCTCATCCGTAAAACTGAGCCCAAGCCTCTGCGCGTCTTCCTGCAAGACGGCTCTAATGATCAGAATATTTATGGTGGCAACTGGTGGATCGCCAACCTCGACATGCACAGCGCGCTCGAGTTCTCCGGCTACGAACTTGAGAAGGCCTGGGGCACCGGAGGCCACGACAGCAAACAGGCCGGAAGCGTCTTCCCGGACGCACTTCGCTGGCTGTGGAAGGATTATCCCGCGCCGGTGAACGCCGGCCGGACCTCGAGACAGCCGCTGACCCGGGAAGTCCTGAGCGCAGGCGAAGCGTGGTCTCCGGTCGCTACCGGTCTCATCCGTCAACTCTGGGCCGACGAGAACGGGGTCGTCATCGCTGAAACATCACAAGGACTCCAGCGACTGGAAGACTCCCACGGCGTTGTCTTGAGTGGAGCCGAAACGCGGAGGCTGAAGCCCCGGTTCTCGACCCTCACCGCCGCCTCCGTGACTCGACAGGACGGACACGCCTACCGCCTCGACTCCGCAAAGCGCAAAGTGTCTCACCAACCTCCCTCCGGTCGCCTTCAACACCACACCCTCACCGGGCTCGAGATGCCGACGGCCCTCTGCCTGTCCCCTGACCAAACCCTGCTCTACGTCGCCGACCGCCGCCGT
This sequence comes from Verrucomicrobiota bacterium, assembly GCA_039796015.1. Classification (GTDB taxonomy): domain Bacteria; phylum Verrucomicrobiota; class Verrucomicrobiia; order Limisphaerales; family UBA9464; genus SXXZ01. The sequence goes on along the minus strand of JBDKKQ010000408.1, from coordinate 361 downwards.
CAACTCATCACGAGTTTCCAGGTAGGTCGCGATGGAATTCCCAGCCTTGAGCAACCCTATTTTCACCTCCACCTGCCCGACGACGCCGATGGCGCTGGCGTGGGTGGCCTGTGCGTCGACACCGCGGGCCGCCTCTACGCAGCTACCCCGATGGGAATCCAAGTCTTCGACCAAGCCGGACGGGTCAATGGAATCATCGCTCCTCCCCAGCGGATTTCGAAGATTGAAGGTCTGACCTTTGGTGGACCTACCCGCAACCAGTTGTACTTGTTGGCCGACGGGCGCGTTTGGCGACGGACGGTGCAGACCCGCGGAGTGTTCCCTGCTGCAGCGCCCATTTTGCCGCCCTCGCCGCGTCTCT
>JBDKKQ010000407.1:0-3492 GCA_039796015.1 Verrucomicrobiota bacterium | reverse complement strand
GCTACCAGACCCAGGCGCAGCACGCACCTGTCGTCAAATTTGGAAGGTTCTGGGTTGAATTTAATGCCACAGAGGGCAAAATGCCATCATGATTAAGACCCAAGTGCAACTTCCAGATCAGCTCTATTACAAAGCCAAGGCGATAGCCGAGCAGCGGGAATGGTCGCTCGCGGAGGTGGTGCGTCGAGGCATCGAATACATGGCCCTAGCCTATCCGGTGCAGGAGACAGCGGGCGGATGGGAGCTTCCCATCCTCAAAGGAAGCGCCTTTGACCCGAACTTCGACAAATTGGACCTCAAAGCCCTCTCCGATAACGAAGAACTCATCCGCCATTGAGAATGATCGGCATTGATACCAATCTCCTGCTCTATTCGCTGAATCCTGCTTCAGAGTGGCATGGTAGTGCGGTGAGTTTCCTGCGGCAAAACTTGGGGGTTCCCTCGGTGCGGGTCGCCATTGCGGATTACGTTTTGGTGGAATTGTATATTCACCTAAGGAACCCAGTGGTCATGGCTCACCCGCTTTCAGCCGTAGCGGCTAGAGATTTAGTGATCTCCTATTGGAAAATACCCAACGTCATGAGAATCGAAAATGCCCCTATCATGGACGCGGTATGGGCGCTGGCTGGGGGCAAGAATTTTGCTCGTCGTCGGATCTTTGATGCTCGGCTAGCACTGACATTGCGTCACAATGGAGTGACCCACTTAGCCACCTCCAATGTGAAGGACTTTCAAGGGTGGGGCTTTGAGAAAGTCTGGAATCCTCTGCTGCTGCCATGATTGCAATGCAACTTGGACGACGATGGCTGGCAGTCTGCCTCCCGAGTCTGCGGATGAATAGGATTACGGACTGCAGAGCAGGCCGGAATAACCGCTGCTGAAGCGTAGCGGATTCAAAACGCGGCGAATCGTCTCGGAAAGGCAATCCATGGAGTTGGAAGCCGAGCCAAAGGTACTGTGGGTTAGAGGCTCACCCATTCAGTCCGCCTGACGGCACAGCCTCAATACCCCGAAGGGTGGGCACGTTACACCTGCAAATTGGCATCCTTCAATGCCGTGAGCCTGGGGGCGGGCGGGCGGGCGGGCCGGAGTCGTGGCAATAAACCCACGAACTCCGGCACAGCGCCGTTCAACCAATAGCCCGTTGGGAACCCGAGGCGGCCCGAGCCACCGGCACACGCGCTTTCACCTCTTGGATAAGGCGCTCGACCGTGAGCCCGTGCCTCTGGCGGAGGTAATCAACGCTGGAGGCGTGCTCGATGAACTGGTCGGGCCAGGCCAAGCGATACACCGGCGTCTGGATAGCGGCCTCGCTGAAGCACTCGAGCACGGCGCTGCCGTAACCGCCCATGGCTACATGGTCTTCGAGAGTGGCCACGATGTCGGCAGCTGCCCCAAAGAACCGATGCACCTCGGTGTCGAGCGGCTTGAAGTAGCGGGGGTTAATGACCGCCACATCGAAGCCATCGGCGCGCAGCTTCTCTGCGGCCTGGCGGGCGAGCGTGAGCATGGGCCCGAGTCCGAACAGGGCCACCTTCACCGCACCGGGCTTGTTCTCGAACTGCGAGTCTACCTTGGCCTTGCCGATTTCGATCACGGCGGGCTGGTCCTTGATGGGCACACCCTCGGCGTTGCCGCGCGGGTAGCGAATGGCCACCGGATGCGACTGCAGCGTGGCGGTGAACATCATGTCCTGAAGTTCATCCTCGTCGGCCGGAGCCATGCCGATGATCAGCGGCAAGCAGCGCAAGTAGGAGATGTCGAACAACCCGTGGTGGGTCGGACCGTCGTTGGCGCTCAAGCCGGCGCGGTCCATGCAGAAGATCACCGGCAGGTCCTGGAGACAAACATCGTGATGGATGCAGTCATAGGCCCGCTGGAGGAAGGTGCTGTAAATGGCCACCACCGGATGGAAGCCCATGGTCGCCATGCCGGCCGCGAAGATGACCGCGTGCTCTTCAGCAATGCCGACGTCGTAATACTGGCCGGGCACTGCCTGCTCCAAGATCTTAAGGCTCGTGCCGCTAGGCATGGCCGCGGTGATGCCGACGACAGATTTGTCCTTCTGGCACAGCTTGACCATCGTGCGACCGAAGACTTCCTGCCACATCGGAGCTGCCCCGTCCTTCGGCGGCGGGGTCTGACCAGTGGCTGCGTCGTAGGCGCCCAACCCGTGGAATTTCTCCGGGTACTTTAGCGCCGCTTCGTAGCCCTTGCCCTTCTGGGTCAGCACATGGATGACCACGGGCTCATTGCAGGTCTTGGCGAACTCTAGGGTGCTCACCAACAACGGGATATTATGCCCATCGATCGGTCCCAGGTAACGCAAACCGAATTCTTCAAACAACAACGCGCTTCCGTGACCGCCACGGCCATCCGCATCGACCGGATTATTAGCAGGCTCCAAGACGAGCGAGTTGGCGATCCCCTTGAGTGCCTCCTCGGCCTTCGCGCCCAGCATGGCCACTTGTTCACCGCGGGGCAGCCGCTTGAGCCAGTTGTTGAAATCGCGGGACAACCGGTTGTAGCGGGGGCTGGCCGTGAGTTTACCCAGGTATTCGGCGATGGCACCGACGTTCTTGGCGATGGACCACTCATTGTCATTGAGAATGCCAATGAACTTCTTGGTCGTGCACTTGATGTTGTTGAGTGCCTCGAAACTGATGCCGTTGGTCAGGGCCGCATCGCCGAAGATGCAGACGACGTTCTCGTCGGTCTTCTTCTGATCGCGCGCAGCGCACATGCCCAAGGCGGCCGACAAGGCCGTACCGGCATGGCCGGCCCCGTAGCAGTCGTGTTCGCTCTCGGTCCGCAGCGCGAAGCCATTCAGGCCATCGGTGGTCCGGATGGTCCGGAAGCGGTCTTTCCGACCGGTCAGGATTTTGTGCACGTACACCTGGTGGCTGACGTCCCAGACAAACTTGTCTTTGGGCGTCTCAAAGACCCGGTGCAGGGCGATGGAGAGTTCAACGACGCCGAGGTTGGGGCCTAGGTGCCCGCCACTCTTGGCTAACCCCTGAATCAACTCCTGCCGTACGTCGACGGCCAGTTCAGTTAATTGCTCAGGGGTCAACTTCTTGACGTGCGACGGATGATCCACCATTTCGAGATATCGGCTCATGTTGTTGGGACTACGGACAAAAAACACATTCCTCAGGCAGCGCCCAAGGAGTCTTCTGAAAGTGGTTGGGTCGTCAGTACGCCCTCGAGGCTTTCCTCCAACTTGCGCACTTTAACTTCGGCTTCACTGAGCCGGTCCTGACACAGCTTGGCCAATGCGGCCCCTTCCTCGAAGCGCTGGATCAGCTGATCCAAAGGCAGATCGTCGGACTCCATCGCCTCGACGATGGACTCCAGCTTCTTCAATGACTCTTCGAATGAAGAGCCATTCTCCGCCGTGGGAGCGGATTTGGCAGCCTTTGACACGGCCGGAAAATGCGTCGAAACACCTCGCTTTGACTAGCGGTAATTTAAGATCGGCTTCGGGCAAGC
>JBDKKQ010000406.1:0-4011 GCA_039796015.1 Verrucomicrobiota bacterium | reverse complement strand
CCGTATTCGACCCCGGCGAAGAAGGCCTGCATGCCGAAATAATCCCGCGAAGAGATTGGGTCAAACTTGTGATCATGGCACCGCGCGCAGCCGATGCTCAAACCCAGGAAGCTCTGAGCGGTGTTGACCACGATTTCGTCGAGGGCGTCCTGCCGGGCCAGGCGCTTGGAAATATCGTCGGCTCCGATTTGCCCGGGCAGAAGCACCGAGGCCGTGACCAGAAACCCCGTGGCCGCATCGCGACCGTGCTGGTCTCCGGCCAGTTGCTCACGGATGAAGTCGGGATAGGGCGTATCGGCATTGAAAGCCCCAATCACATAGTCCCGATACGGCCAGGCATGGGGGCGTTCGGTGTTGACCTCGAACCCATGCGTGTCGGCGTAGCGCACCACGTCCAGCCACTGTTGTCCCCAGTGCTCTCCGTAGGCCGGCGACTGCAACAGCGACTCCACCACGCGTTCGGTGGCATCCGGGCGCGGGTCCCGTTGGAAGGCCAGAGCCTCTTCTGGGGTCGGCGGAAGGCCGGTGAGGTCGAAGTGCACCCGACGCAACCAAGCGATGCGGTCGGCCTCGGGTGACGGCTCGATGCCCGCCCGTTCGAGCGCATCCAAGATCCACAAATCGGGAACAGTTCGGGCCCACCCAATGGCCTTCGGCTGAGGAGGCTCCCCTTGGCTCAGGGGTTCAAAGGCCCAGTGGGTTCCAGGGTTGTTCGTCGCTTCAGCCAACAACGCAGCAGCTCCCCAGAGCACGGGCGCTAGCTGACGGATCCAAACTGGAATGATGCAGGGCATGCAAAGGACTATCCGGGGAGATGAAGTGCCCCACAGCAGACCATCCTGCTTGCCGGGGTCAAGGGGTTGGCTGCTCGGACTTTTTGCTTGCCTGGGAATCGTTCCGGTCGAACGTATCACAGATATGAAGAAAATCCTCGCACTCGCCGCCACACTGTTTATCTCCGCTTCTGTTTTCGCCGGGGAGTTCCCCGACATCAGCGTCAAGGAGGTCAAGTCTCTGGTGGCTTCCAAGAAGGCCGTGTTCATCGATGTGAACGGTTCTGAGTCCTACGCCAAGGCCCACGTCCCGGGAGCCTTGGATTTCGATGCGATCGAAAAGAATTTCGCCAAGTCGCTGCCGGCCGACAAGTCCTCGTTGATCGTCGCCTACTGCGGCGGCCCGCGTTGCAAGGCTTACAAGGCCGCTGCCGAAGCCGCTGAGAAGCTCGGCTACAAGAACGTGAAGCACATGTCCGCTGGCATCTCCGGATGGACCGCCGCTGGCGAGAAGACCGAGACGGCCAAGCACTAATCAGTCGTCGTTCGACCCATCTCCGGTCGCCCTGTCTTAATCCGTCTTTAGGTTTCCGTTGGGAAATCCAGGCACGGTTGCTCTGAGGATGGTCCGGATCACCGCGGCTTCTTCGTCACTCAAGTGGCGGGAAGCCGCGTTTGTTTTTTCAGCCGACAAAGACCGTTGGGTCGATGGCTCCAAGGCTCGGTCCAAATCTTGTAAAATTCTTCGGCGCAGATCCTGATCCAATCCATCGAAGAAGGGCGTGTGAACCAGATAGCTACAGCGGAAGCGCAGCAGGCGGGTTTGCAAGTCCAAGTCTTTCAGGGAATGTCCGCCGATTGATTTCCGGTTTCGGGCAAACGCTTCACGGAAGGCCGGGTCTCCGGGCACACCCGATCGAGGCAGAGAGGCCTCTTGGGCAAAGAGCAAGTAGCCCAACAAATCGGCCAGTTCGGTCTCCAGATCCGGTGGGAGATTTTTGGGCAGTGCGCCTTGATTCTGGTGACGGAGTTCCCGGAAACGGTACTGGGCTCGGATAAGACGATTAATGCCTCCCACTTGATGCTCATGGAGCAGGTGGGCCAGCAGGTCGCTCGTCGCAACCGGATAGCGCGCGAAGGAGAATTGGGTACCGGGCTCTAGGGGTGTGGCACTGAGTTCACCTTGGTAGAGTCGCCCCATCCGATTGCCCCAGTGCTTGTCAAAGCGGCCGGTGCCCGTGACGTACCAACCGCCGAAGCGCTCAGCCAGCGGTTGGGTGTGGCCGGACTGGCCGGGATGGAAGGTGTCGAGGCTGCCACCACCGGGACCCGGAGCCACCGATTTTACGGACAATCCGGGGACTTGGAGCGTGTCCTCATTGGCGTGGCAGTTCATGCAGCGCCGGGCCCGTTCGACGATCACCCGGGAGTCGCTGCGGGGAATATCGAAGATGTAGAAGACGGCCCCGAGTTGGGCGTCGATGGTAGCGACCTCAATTTTCCCGCCAGGCACGTAGCCCAGATACAAGTCGTCGCTGAAATAAAGGGCCCGCGGATTGCCAGGGTTGATGAGGCTCAGTTGCAGGCTGGTGTTGGAGAAGACCAGCAATTGGGACGACTCTGGAATGTCGAGAGCCGCCAGTAGGCTCTTCAGGAAGGCGCGTTCACTCGAGCGGTCTAAGGGGAGACGCCCTTCCGCGAGTTCAGGAATGCGGCGGCTGAAACGGTCGACGGCCGTTCGTTGAAAATAGCGGTGCGGCTCAGAATCTAAATCAGGCTCCCACTGCGATGAGTGCGCTATTCCGATGAGGCCCATTAGCCCAAGCAGTCCCAGGGATGCGGCTCCGACCGACCCTCTCCGATGCAGTGCGCCCTTCATGGGTTTCAAGGTGTCATCGACCCCGGGGTCGGACAAATTTCAAGATCGGATCCATCTGGTTCATCAACTCGGTATCGCGGGGCAGGTTGAATTGATCCCAATAGCGTTGCTTGAAGGGGTTGAGATAGGTGCCTAGCGCTTGTTCGTTGGTCACCGTTTCGGGAAGCACTTCGGTCCACCACGCATCGTAGGCGGTTTGCAGGCGGGCTACGATTTCGGGGTGACGGGCACTGAGGTTCTTGCTTTCCCCGGGATCGGTTTCCAAATCGTAGAGTTCGCGGTGGTTCACCAGTTTGAAGCGGGAGTCCCGGATGGCGCACAGGCGGTAGCGTGCGGCGTGCGCCTCGCCATAGTCCCAGCGACCAAAGTGGGTCACCAACAACCGGTTGGCCCACGGTGCCTGTGAATTTTCGAGCAGCGGCACTAGGGAGCGACCCTCAACTTGGCTGCGGACCGGGGTGAGGTCGGCTCCGGCCAGGGAGGCTAGGGTTGGAAAGAGGTCGATGTGGGCCGTGAGCGCCGCGCAGTCGGTGCCGCCGGGGAGTCGGCCTGGCCAACGCCAGAAGGCGGGCACGCGGATTCCGCCCTGATAGGCGGTCCCCTTCATTCCGCGCATTCCTGCGTTGAAGATTCCGTCCAACGAATGCCCGTTGTCGGTCTGGAAAATCACCAGAGTATTTTGGCTCAACTGCAGCTGATCCAAACGCGCCATCAATCGACCGAGCGCCGCATCGAGATGGGCGATCATGGCATAGTAGGCCACGGCATTGGTGGACAGCCCGCGGTTCCGATACGGTGCGGCCCATTCTTCGGAGGGGATCACGTAGGGACCATGCGGGGCATTGGGCGTGACCATGGTGAAGAAGGGTTTCCCTTGAGCTTGGCACTGGGCCATCCAGTCGCCGGCTCGGTCCATGAAGACATCGGTGCAGTAGCCGTGGGTCTTTTCAAAGCGGCTGCCATTCCAGAGGGATGGGTCGTGGTACTGGTTGCCTGGGGCATCACCGCAGCTTCCCGGGAAAGTTTGTCCGATGCCGCCGCCGCCGTGGATCAACACCTGGTCGAACCCGCGTCGTTCTGGCAGGTAAGCGTCTTCATCACCGAGGTGCCACTTGCCGAAGATCCCGGTGGTGTAGCCGGTCTTCCGGAGTACATCGGCCAAGGTGACTGCATCGAGCCGAAGGCGTTCCCGCTCAAAAATGGTGTGGGTGACTCCATTGCGAAACTCGTGCCGGCCCGTTAGCAAGGCCGAGCGGGTGGGAGCGCACGTTGGGCTGACGTGGTACTGCGTGAATCGGAGACTTTGCGAATGGAGTCGATCCAGGTGCGGGGTTCGCAGGATGGGGTTGCCGTGGCAAC
>JBDKKQ010000405.1:0-9507 GCA_039796015.1 Verrucomicrobiota bacterium | reverse complement strand
GACGGCCGGTTGGACGCCGAAGAGCGCCAGCAACACTTCGGTGCGGCCTGCGCCGACCAGACCGGCCAATCCGACCATCTCGCCGGCCCGTATCTGGAAGGTGAGCGGATGGGTGGGATGCGCTGGAGTGCGGAGCCCATGAACCTCCAAAACGGTCTCGGCCCGTGCATGGGGTTGGTGCGGGTAGAACTGCGATAAATCCCGGCCGACCATCAACCGCACCATGGCGGCGTGACTAATTTCGTGGCGGGCCAGTTCGCCGCTGTTCTCGCCATCCCGGAGTACTACCACCCGGTCGGCCAGGCGGGTTACTTCGCCCAGTCGGTGGGAGATGTACACGATGCTCACGCCGCGGGCCCGAAGGTCGTCGATGACCCGGAACAAGTTCTCGGCCTCGCCGGCGGACAGGCTCGAGGTCGGCTCGTCCATGATGAGCACGCGGGCTTGGGTAGACAGGGCCTTGGCGATTTCTACGAGCTGCTGCTGCCCAATGGCTAGGGAGCCAACGCGGGTGTCCGGGGAAACATCGAGCCCGACCGCCTTGAGAAACTGGCCGGCTTCCCGTCGAAGCCGCGCCGAATCGATCAGCCCCCAGCGGCGCGGTTCTCGACCCAAGAAGAGATTAGCCGCAACGTCGAGATTCTGAGCCAGGTTCAGCTCTTGATGGATGAGAGCGATGCCCAACCCGAGAGCCTCTTCCACAGACCGCAGGGGTGCTGGAACGCCGTCGATTCGGATCTCACCGCTGTCGCAGGTCTGCACCCCGGCGAGGATCTTCATCAGGGTGCTCTTGCCCGCACCGTTCTCACCGATGACGGCGACGACCTCGCCCCGGCTCACGGTCAGGCTCACGCCCTTGAGCGCCCGCACGCCGGGGAACGACTTGGTCAGCGAACGGGCTTCCAGCAGGACAGGGGGCATGAGCAATGCGGGCTGCGCAAAGGGTCAGTGAGCGGGTTACTTGCCGCCGACCTTTGACTTTAGATCGGTCCAGAAGGCATCGACCGTGTCCTTGCGGATTTGCCGGGCCGGGATGTCGATAAACTTGCTGGCGGGGATAGCATCAGGTTTGCCGGCGAGCACGTCGTTGAGCACTTCCACCGACTTGTAGCCGTACATATAGGGGTTCTGGACAACGGTGCCGTGCACAGTGCCCTTTTGGATACCGTCGAGCGTGGCGTCGTCTTCATCAAAGGCGACCACCTTTACCTTGTTGAGCTTGCCGGCCTGAGCCAAGGCCTCCAGCAGCAGAGGAGGGTTGTAGGCGAAGAGGCCCACCATGCAATTGAGGTCGGGGTACTTGGCGAGCGCGTCCTCGGCATTGGCCTTGCCCTTGGCGCGGTCGAACTGGTCGGTGAGCGTGCCGAGGATTTTGAAGCCATTGCCCTCAAGCACGGTGCCGGGGGCGTCGTAATTGGCGGGGTTTTCTGGACGTCCCAAGATGGCGTCGATGGTGCCCTGACGGCGGCGCTTAGAATTGTCCTGCTCGAGTCGACCAATGAAGATCATCACGGAGCCGCCCTTCGGCATGGCCTCGCGCACGAGGTCTCCGCACATGCGGCCGGCCTTGTAGTTGTCCATGCCGATGTACACCAAGCGGTCGCTGTTCGGCGCATCGGAATCGTGGGTCAGCACCTTGGCCCGGCGGGCGGCGGTGTTGAGCAAGTCGGTTTGGTTGGCAGGATCGATGGGGCTGACCGCAATACCATCCACGCCCTTGGTGAGCAGGTCCTCGATCATGCGTTTTTGGTCGCTGATGCCTTCCACAGGCATGAGGGTCTGGGCATCTACGCCGAACTTTTCGCCGGCGGCCTTCACACCCGCTGAAGCGATGGTCCAGAACGAGGCTACGCCGTTGGATACGAAGGCGATTTTGCGCTTCTTGCCGCCGCTCGAAGAAGTTCCGGTGGCACCGTCGGAAGCGCTCGAGGCTGCCGAATCGGCCGGCTTGTTGCAGGCGGTGAGCCCGAGCAGCAGCGCGGTCCACACCGAGAGGGAGAGGATTCGATTCATGGGAGAGTGTTTAGGAAATAGGGGGAGTGGGTTGGAAAAACAAGGTCAGCAGACGGTCATCCCTCCGTTGACGTGCAGGGTCTGGCCGGTGACGAACGACGAGGCGTTGCTCGCCAAGTACACCACCGTGCCGTCGAGGTCAGACGGAACGCCCCATCGGTTGACGGGGATGAGTGACCGGTAGCCGTCTTTCAGTTCTTGGGGGTCGTTCTCATGACGTTCTACGGGGATCCATCCCGGGGCGATCATGTTGACGGTGATGCCGTGCGGAGCCAGTTCTCCGGCCAGACTGCGGTGGAAACCATTTTGTCCACCCTTGGCCGCGACGTAGGCCGTAAAATTAGGGACACCCCGCGTCACCACTTCGGATCCGATGTTGATGATGCGACCCCAGCGCTGAGCCTTCATGTGACCAACACAGGCCTTGGTGAGCAGCACCGGGCTCTTGATGAAGAAATCAACCATCCGCTGGTAGAACGCCCAGTCGTACTCCTCGATGGGCTTCTGCGGTTGTTCGCAGGTGGCGTTCAGCACCATGATGTCGACCGCTCCCAAGGTGGCCTGAATCTCGGTAATCATCCGTTGTACCTGCACCTCGTCGGTCACATCCGCCTGGAAAAGCGCTCCTTGAAGGCCCTCCGCCTGGAACTCTGCGAAGGCCTCCTGGGCCCGCTGCGCGTTGTTCGCGTAATTGAGGGCGACTTTGGCTCCGGCCTGTCCCAGGGCCTTGGCCATGCAGCGGCCGAGACCGGTGGTGCTGCCCGTCACGAGGGCGACTCGGCCGGCGAGAGAGAAGGAAGCGGGAAGTGATTCAGGCATGGGAATGCAGGAGGGATGGCTGTGCGTTGGCGAGGTCAATGTGAACCCCATGAGATTGGCCGGATTGCGTCCGGCGTCAACGCGGCGAAGTGGAGTCGGGGAAATTCGATCCGACGAAGGGGAGGCGGCTTTGCTTGTCGCCCGCGTCCGTCCATCACTCGCAGCCGGTTTAAAAACTCAAGAGGGTCCTGATTTGGGGTAAACAGGCCTTAGGTTTTGGCGCAAACAGGCCTCAGGCAAGGAGCAAGCGCTCGGCCAGTTGCTCCACGGACCGGTCGTTCGTTGCTCCCTTCCAGTTCAGTTCACCCATCCACCAATTGCGCACGTAGCCCCGGCGGTCGATGACGTAGACCGTGGGCCACATCGTCGTTCCCCAAGCCTCCCAATTGGCGCTTTTGGTATCCACCAGTACCGGGAATTCGAAGCCAGCCTTGCGGGCGGCGGTCAGCACTTTGCCCGTGTCCCGCTCATCTTCAGTCTCCGGTGTTTGAATACCGACCACCACGATGCCCTTGTCGCGCAACGTCCGGTGCCATCGGTTGTAGATAGCGAAGTTCGCATGGCAGTTGTGGCACTGGAATGCATAGAAGTGGAGCAGCACCACAGAGCCCCGCAGTTCGGACAGACGGATGGCGCGGTCATCGAGCCATACGCCCGAATCCACCAGTTCTGGGGCCATGGGATACACCCGTTGGAAGGCGGTGGTTTCCCGGAGTTCGCCCAAGGCCCCGCGCCAGAGCGACCGCTGTTCGGTGGTGAGCCAGCGATCGGAGGCCGTCTGCTCGGCTTGGCGGAAACGGGACAGCGCCGCGGCGTAACGGGTCCGCCCGGCTGAACCGAGGGATCCGACTTGGTTCAAGGCCCGATCGGAGTTCTCGAAGAGGGTCTGAAGCTTCGTGGTTTGTTCGGGGTTGAGGTTGAGAAACTCGGCGACATCCGGACGCAGGAAGGCTCGAGCCCCTTGGGCCTGCAGCTCTAGTTGTCGGAGGCGGGCCACAGCGACTCCACCCATGCGGCGGCGCAGCTCGGATACGACGGCGGTCTCGGCCTTGGCGATCGATTCGCGCTGCTCGGTCGATGGCTGGTTACGCCATCGCATCCAGGGTGCGCTGACCTTGCGAAGGAACTGGTCGAATGCCGGTTCGATGTCCGATGGGATTCCTAGTTCTTTCTGCCCTTCCTCCGAGTGGACCATGGCCAGCAGTGTTTGGGGCACTCGAACCAGGCCGGGGGACAGGTCCTTGGGTCGGAGTGTGTGGGCAGGGACCGGCCGCTCCGTCGAGGCCCCGAGTTCGCCGGTGGCGAGCGTCGCCCCGGCGAGGGCCATCCACCGCAAGTGACGCCGCAACACCAGGTCGCCGTTACCCGATCGTTCGGAGTTGCGGTGGGCATCCGGGGAGCCTCTGTGCGGCCAAGGGATCATTGTTAATCGAGATAATCCGGTTCCGGTAATGTTGCAAGTTGAGCTGCGGACGCTACTTCCACGACGACAGGAAGGCCACTAGGTCCCGCAGTTCACGGGGGCTCAACACCTCGCCCATCGGCGGCATCACCGACTGGGCATTGGCCGAGCGGGATGCGATGTCAGAAGTCGGAACAGTCCGCACTTCGCCGGAGATCAGGCCGAGCCGGAGACGGCCTTCGCGCTCCTGGAGCAGCAGGCCGTCGAGGGTTTCCCCTCCTTTCAAGGTCAGGCTCACGGTGGCGTAGCCCTCGGCAATGCGGGCGCTGGGATCGAGGAGGGATTCTAGTAGGGTTTCTGGCGTTGCGCGCTGGCCGATGCCTTGGAGGACTGGTCCGGCTTGTTGCCCTTCGCCCCCGGCGTTGTGGCATCGGGCACATTGGCCCTGCACCGAACCTTGGAAGAGTCGGCGTCCGGCCTCGGGGTTCCCACCGGCTAGGAGTGCCCGGGATTTCTGCTCGGGATGCGCCTGTTCCCAATCTTTGGCCCGGGCGGCGAGGTGGGCGTGGCCGTGCTGGCGGAGGGCTTCCTGCACATCGAGGATCAAGGCTTGAGGCAAAGTGCCTGAAGTGAGGCGGTCGAATTGTTGAGTCAGCAGGGCCGTGGCGTCGGGTTCCGGGCGTTGGGTCAGCAGTCGCAAGAGCCATTGTTGTTCGCCCACGGTCGCTGTGCCCCACTGTTTGCGGGCGTACTCGAAGAACTTCGCGGGCGCTTGCTCTGCCTGAATTTCCAGGGCCGCTTGCCGCAATTCCTCGGGTTTAGATTCTGTCAGGCGTTGCACCAACTCCGGGAGTTCGGGGCCCTGGGCGCGCGCCAACGCCTGAAGCGCCTGAACCCGAAGAGCGACCGGCTGACTTGGGGAACGAACGCAGTCGGCTAGCAGGGCGGGGGGCACGGCCAGTCGCTGTTCGAAAACCAGACGCGCCAGAACCAATCCCAAGGCGGGACTGGCCTTGGACCAAAGGGGTTCGATGAGTTCTGCGAGGAGCTGGCGTCCCGCATCCGGCGTGCGTGTAGGCAGCGATCGGACTCGGCCTTCGACCCGATCCAAAAAGGGAGAGGCATTCCAAGAGGCCAGCGCTTCCAGGGCCTCGATCCGGAGAGGTTCGGGCGCCGTGGACCGTTGCGCGTAGGCGCTGAGGCGACGGCCAGAGGCGGTGGTGCCCAGACGGAGATTGGCGCTGAGGGAGCGGCGCAGAAGGGCTTCATCCGGGCTGTCTCCGAGGGAGTCTAGACATTCAGCGAGAGCCGGTAGAGCCGCCGGAACGGACTCGTCATCATGGACGGCAATGGCTGCCTCGCGACGCACTCGGGGATGTGGGTCATTCAAGAAGCCTGCCAAGAGCGGTGAAGCCAGGCGCCTCAGGGCCACGACCGCTCCGATTCGGACCGCCACGGATCGGTGCTGCCGCAGTGGAGCCAAGAGTTCGGGACGTTGAAGTCCTGATAAACCCAAGGTCGCGGCATGCCGCAGGAAGGGATCTTGATCTGCGTTGTCTTCCAACAGCGAAACGAGGGCCCCTAACGCAGAGGCATTTCCAACCTTACCCAGCGCCAACGCCGCTTGGAATCGCACCCGGGCATTCTCGTCGCGAAGGCGTCGGATGAGGGCGGTTTCTGCACCCTTAATGCGCAAATCACCCGCCACCTTGGCCGCCTGAGCCCGCACCCGGGCCTCTGGATCGGCCAAGGGCAATTGCCGAGCCTTCAGCGGAGCGCGCAGTTGGCCCAACCCCCAAAGCGCATGAATGCGGGCCAGGGTCGAAGCGTGTGGGTCATTGGCGGTTGTTAGCAGTGGGGCTGGATTGCCTCGGCGCACCCATTCGAACTGGGCTCGCAGGCGGATGCGCTGGTCGGCATGGCCGAGCAATCGGGTCAACGACTCCGCCGTGTGTGTTTTCAATCCATCTCGAAGCAGTCCTTGAACCTCACGTCGGATCGGCGATCCGCTGGCCTTCGGATCATCCAACACCCAGATAGCTCCTTTGCCATCCGGGTTCCACATGCCATCCCAATCACCGACGAGCAGCGATCCATCGGGGCTGAAGGCCAGACAACTGGCCATCATTCCTGTCAGAACCGATCGCTCATCCACCATTTCGAAACCGGCCCCGCGCGGGCGCGCTTTAAATGTGGTCACCCTTTTTACCGGGAATTGGATCAAGAAGAAATGATCCCGGTAGGCCTCGCTCAGGGCTGTGCCGGGATTGTGAACCAAGCTTCCTGGGCCGACCGAATAATTCGTCAGCGGCGGTGTGATGTAGGCGGGTTGGTCCGGATGAGTCGGAACCCACAGGTGCTCGTCCATCCAAGGGTTGTAGTCGGGTTGCCGGGTAATGGCATTCCAACCCGGGTCGCGAAATTGCCAGTTCAACCGCCAGCCTGAATCGCTGCCCTCGGCAATGTGGACAAAGCGCTCCCGCTCCTCCCGCAAGTCGCCATCGTTGTCCACGGCGAAGAAGTTGCCATCGTCATCAAAGGCGATTTCCTGCGGGTTGCGCAGGCCTGTGGCATAGACCTCCAGATCCGATCCGTCGGTGTTCATTCGCAGGACACCTCCAGTGTTTGGATGCCGAAGGATTCGGCCCTCGCGATTGGTGACCGAGAACCCGTTGTCACCGCAGGAAAAGTAGAGTTTGCCATCGGGCCCGATGATCAGGCCATGCAAGTCGTGACCGTCGAAGGCGGCGTGGACACCAAACCCGCGGAACTCCGTTTGCTGGGTGTCCGCGATCCCATCGTGATTGGTATCGCGGAACCGCTTTAGTTCGGGGTAGCCCGTGACCCACACGGAGTCGTCCCATGGGAGAACCCCGGCGATGACTCCGGAGATTTCCTCATTGAAGCCCTCGGTGAAAATTTGCGAGCGATCGGCGTGTCCGTTCTTCTGAGTGTCTTCCAGTCGACGAATGCGTTCCTTCACGGGCTCCAGATCGTGCCAATCATGGACACCGTCTCCGTTAAGATCGCGAAGCCACGCTGCGTTTTCCTGACTCCGGTCCGGGGCCATCCAGCGGCGAAATGCCTTACGGAGGTCTTCCACCGACTGGTTGGCCAAGTCTTCCACCAACCAATCTCGGTGGCTGCGGATATCGATGTCCACCGTGCCGCGCCGCGCCGTTTCAGCGACGTACACCACTCCCTGGTCATCGACACTCAGAGCGACCGGATCCATCACCTGAGGCTCTCGAGCCCAAAGGGTCAGCTTCAAACCCTCTGTCGCCGCCGCCTTGGAAGCGGGTTCGGCGGCCAGGGCCGCCTCGGTCATGAGGATCACGGCCAGAGAGAGGCAAAGCCAAAGGATGAAGGATGATTTCATGTTGGAGGACCGAGGACGCAGGTGCAGGGGAGTACTGTGAAAAGGTCTGGGTTAATTGTCGAAGGATCCTGCAACGCACTCTCAGGGTCGAGGTTGCCTCTCGGTCGGTCGATTCCGGGATCGAGATTTCCAGCACCCCGAGAGGACGCCTCGGCAGCGGCTCATTGGTGAATAACCGGTGAATAACTTTCGGGAGCTAGTCGTGGCGGAATCAGAGCCAACGTTGCGACGATACCCAAAGTAATTTTCAAATGAATCTCCAACTATTAGCCATGCTCGGTGTCGCCATTGTTGCGATGGCGTCTTTGGAGGCTTCACCGCTTCGGGACGCCTTGGCCATGATCGAGACGGGGGCTTCTTCTCCGGTCGCGGGTGATCCAGACCACGTCATTGGAGGCTCGGGTGAGGTGAGCCGATTCCAGATTATGCCTGGAGTGTGGAAGGCCTACACGAAGTCGAGAAACCACACCAATCCCGAGGTCGCTTGGACCGTCACTCGGCGTATCTTGGCCGATCGGGTGGGCAGCTTTGAGAAAGCCACAGGACGTCCGCCAGAACCCATCGAGGTGTATTTGCTCTGGAACAAGCCAGGACATTTCGAGGGAGTGGGTTACCGCCTCGAACGAGTGTCCCTCATTTATCGCGACCGCGCCCAGCGCTTCCAAAATCTGTACCTGACGATGGGCGGAGGCCCCGTGACGCGGCCGACCCTGGTGGAAGACCCTGGAATAGCAGTTCATTGAGGCTCGGAGCATGTCTGTTGGGTCGCACATGAGTCGTGGTTATCCCTTCCCGCCTGAGCGAGATTGTCTTCGGCGACATGAGCGAGCCCCAGAGGTTAAATCCGCTCTAGCTTGATCGGGTAAGTTCGGCCGGAGGCGAACTGGGCCACGTACAGGCTGCCCTCGGCGTCCACGGCCAGGTCGTGCGGATGCTGGAAGAGTTCCTCACGGTGGGCCATGGGGCGGAGTTGCCCGTCGGACCCGTATTCTGGGGCCTTGCCACCGACGTTGGACACCACCCGCAGTGAGGAATCCAGGACGGAGACGAAGCCCCGGCAGTTGCGATCCTTCGGCCAATTGTCGCCCAAGTGCGCCACGAAATAGTGATCGCCCACACGACGGATTTGTCGGGGATTGCCGCCGGGCAGGGGGATGGTCCCCAAGGCGCGACCGTCGGTGCTCATGCGCAGCAGGTGTTGTTGGTCGCTCATGGCGATGAGCAAAGTCGGTTCGCCCGAACGCGGCACATCAATCATCCCGCCATGAGGCCCCCAGTGGACGATGCCTCCCTCCGCGCCGCCGAAGACCTTCTTGAATTCCCCATCCGCTCCATAGTGCAGAATGTAATCGCGCCCATAGCCATCGAGGACGAAGAACTCCCCATTGGGCAGATGCAACGTCCAGGAGGGACGGTACTCGTCGGTCTTGGGGTACTTGCCCGTGTTTTTTGGCAGCGACCACTCCTGAAGGATTTTGCCGTCCGGAGTAGCCTTGATGACCTGATGCCGCTGGAGGTCGGTCAGGTAGAGAACCTCACGGCCAGCTTCAGTCACCAAAGAGAGACCGTGAGCCCCGGGGAATTGCGTGCCCCACTTGTGGACCAACCGCCCCTTCCGATCGTACACGATGACGTTGTTCTTCATCTCGTTGGTAAAAAGGAGGATGTGGCCCTCGCGGTCCACGACGAGGCCATGGCAGTCATTGACCGGTGTCGAAGGCCCGAGGTCCCCCCATCCGGGAACCACCCGGTAGCGGAAACGTCCCTGCCCAAGGACGGTGGAGTCCGCGGCCAGGATGCTCGGGAATCCGATCGAAGCGACCGAAGCGAGCGAGGCGCCGGTGGCCACGCTCAATCCGGACCGGAGAAAGGAACGCCGAGAGGTTCGGGGCAG
>JBDKKQ010000404.1:0-7740 GCA_039796015.1 Verrucomicrobiota bacterium | reverse complement strand
GTCCCGGCCTGCAGGTAACTCACCGGATTGGGCAGGGTGTATTCCGTGAAGGCAACGGGTTCTGCGGCGTTGTCGGCCAGGGTTGCCAAGCCCACCGCCTCGCCAGAGGCACCTGGCACGTTCACCCGAAGCACCTCGGTGCCATTGATCCAGGCGACAAATCCATCATCGACCAGCGCTCCGAGTCGGAGGGCGCTCACTTCGGTGATGTTGTGCACGACGAACGAGCGGCGCAGGAAGAGCGACCCGTAGACATTCTGCATGCCGCTGATTTGGGTGCCGCCCGGAAGAATATCACCATACCAGAAGGGCGCTGGAGCCGACGCGAATTGAGTCTCCTTGAACTCGATGGTGCGCCATGCCGTGACCGGAGCCGAGGCCTCGTTGGTTCCCGGCCGCCAGCGCCACAGTGCGCTCATGGGAATCAGGGTTTGAGCCTGAAGATTGAGCCTGATTTGTGCGGCCGATCCGACCCAAAGAACAATGAACAACCACTGAGCGACCCCGCCGAGTTTTCGGGGCCGAAGTCTGCGAGGGATCACTTGCAGATAAATCTTCGGGGTCATTAAGAAAGGCTAGGAGAACCCGGTAGGATCAACAAGCGTGCAGGCCCCCAGACCCCAGGGTCGGAGGGGACTGACTTTCATTCAAAGTGCGGCTCGTTGTCGCGGTTCCAGAAGCGGGCCACGGCCTTGCGTTGGGCGGGGTTTTTATGGAGTTGGCCGATGATGTCGAGGCGGCGCTTGGATTCGGCGTGGCCGTCGCAGAAGACCAGAGATGTGCGGCCAGCATGGATTTCCAGCGGCCATTGGCGCTCCTCGTACATGCCGATGAATCCGCTCCAGTCGCGGTCGCCCTTTTTCTTCACGTCCCAGTTGCTGTCGCCGAAAGAAATCATCTCGGAGGGGTTCTTCACCGAGGCCTCTTTGGTTTCACCCCAGACCGGATCTCCGAGGTACACACCGAGCCCGGTGTTGGGTGTCTGTCCGGCGAAGGCGCCCCAGACGTTGTAGCCGTAGCTCATGAAGAAGGTGCCTCCTGGGCGCAGGCGCACTTCGTCCTTGAGGTAGCCCAGCTTGGCCGCGGCCCCGCTGCCGAATTTCGGAACCCATTGCGACTGCTGGGGTGCGGCCGGGCACCGGAAAACATCGGTGTTCTGACCGCCATACATGCTGCTGCGGAGGAGGGCTGGCCAGATCCAGGCCGCACCGTCGCCGCCGTCGATGCCCACCGGATAAACCCCGTGGTCCATGATGTAAGTGATCGTCGCCAGGCCCATTTGGCGCAGATTGCTAATGCATTTCACGCCGTTGGCCTTGGCCTTGGCCTTCGAGAGCGCCGGCAAGAGCATCCCGGCCAAAATGGCGATGATGGCGATAACCACCAGCAGTTCAATGAGGGTGAAACCGGTGGCACCGTGGGCTCGGTGAGCGGTCCGTTGGTTTAGGGTTGTCGGATGCATGGGGTGCGTGGGGAGGGTTTTCCGGGTAATGGAGTTTCTCTAGCACCCGTTGGCCATCCACGGAAGGGGAATCCACCGATGGGTTTACCTTCCGCGATAGATCGGCGGAGCGCCTCAAGAATGCACCCCGCCGGACCTCATTCTCCATTCGCCTGTTCTCGGTGAACCCTCCGTCATCGTGGATTGCCGTTTCCGGGCCGCCTTCGTGGCCGGTGCGGACAATTCGATCCTCCTGCAACCCGTCGCCTCCGGGCTTTCCGGCGGTGGGGTTGCTGCGCTAGGCTTAGGTCCATGTTCGACTCCCTGAGTGGCAAATTGCAGAACGTCTTCCGCAACCTGCGAGGACTAGGGAAGATTTCTGAGGGCAACGTGTCGGAGTCCCTGCGCGATGTTCGCATGGCGCTGCTGGAGGCCGACGTGCACTTCAAGGTCGCCAAGGATTTCGTCGAATCGATCAAGGCTAAGGCCCTGGGCGAAGAGGTTGTTCAGTCGGTCCATCCCGGCCAGCAGATGATCAAGATCATCAGCGATGAGTTGGTCGCTTTGTTGGGATCGGAGAATCAAGGGCTTCACCTTTCAGGCAACCCGGCCTGCATTTTGATGTGCGGTCTCCACGGCTCGGGCAAGACCACCAGTTCGGGCAAGCTGGCCAAACTGCTGCTGAAGCAAGGGAAGCTGCCGTTGCTCGTGGCTGCCGATGTGTATCGTCCGGCCGCCATGGACCAATTGGCTACTCTTGGTGCGCAAATTGGTGTTCCGGTCTTTGTGATGAAGGGAGAGACCGACGTGATTAAAATCGCCCGGGAGGCGCTCGTATACGCGGCCGGTCACCAGTGCAACACGGTCATTTTTGACACCGCCGGGCGTCTTCAGATCGACGAGAACTTAGTCCAGGAACTGGTGCGTCTGCGTGATCTTATTAAACCGGCCGAGACCCTGCTGGTCCTCGACGCGGCCACGGGCCAAGAGGCCGTCAGCGTGGCCACCCATTTTGATAAGGCCCTCAACATCACGGGTGCCATTCTGAGCAAGCTCGATGGTGACGCCCGCGGTGGTGCGGCGTTGTCTTTCCGACACGTGGTGGGCAAGCCCATCAAGTTCATGGGCGTCGGCGAGAAGCTGGATGATCTCGAGCTGTTTCATCCCGAGCGCATGGCTCAGCGCATCCTGGGCATGGGCGATGTCGTCACGCTGGTCGAGAAGGCGATGGATCGTATCGATGCCTCTAAGGCGATGGATCTTGAGGAGAAGATGCGCAAGGGTCAGTTCACCCTGGATGACTTCCTCATGCAGCTCCGCGAGATGAAGAAACTTGGGCCGCTTCAGGACATCGTTGGCCTGCTGCCTGGGGGTTCGGAGATGCTCAAGAACACGGATCTCTCCAAGAGTGAAAAGGACTTCAAGCGCATGGAGGGCATCTTGTGCGGCATGACGTGTCAGGAGCGTGGTTCTCCGCAAATTCTCAACGCCCGGCGTCGTCAGCGTATTGCCAAGGGATCGGGGGTCACGGTCACTGAAGTGAACAACCTGCTCAAGCGCTTCGATGAGATGCGGGACATGATGCGCAAGATGGGCAAGTTCCAGAAGATGATGACCAAGATGGGCGGGGCCGGCGGACTCATGGGCAAGATGCCCTTCGGGCGCTGAGGTTTGCTGAGGCTCGTTTAGGATTCGGCGTCAACCGATCAAGCCAGGTTCCTAGAACAGGTCCGAAACGGCCGACCAGACGGCCTCTTCGACGCATTCCAACGATCCGCCGGCATCGACGTGTCGCCAGCGATCGGGCTCCGCGTGGAACGCCTCTCGGAAGCCTTGGGCCACTCGGGCGAAGAAGGCTTCCTGCTCTTCGTCGAAGCGGTCGGAGGGTTCGCTCGTCGCCTGCGCGGCCTTGCGTCCGGCCAAACGGGTTCGCGCGATTTCCGGAGCCACATCTAACCAGAGCGTTCGATCCGGTTGCAGTCCTCCCACGGCCAGTTGGATCACCGACTGGACGGCTGCCCGGTCCAGTCCGCGCCCGAACCCTTGATAGGCGACGGTCGAGTCGTAGAAGCGGTCGCAAAGGACGATTTGGCCCAACTGCAGCGCCGGAAGAATTCGCTGGCGCACCAATTCGGCGCGGCTCGCGTTCATGAGCAGCAATTCGGTTTCGGCAGACATGCCCCGACCGTCCGGATCGTGCTTGAGCAAGTGGCGAATTTTTTCACCCAGCGGTGTCCCACCGGGTTCCCGGAGTTCTAGAACCGATCGCCCTTGGCGGCGCAGGCGTTCGGCCAGGCGGGCGATTTGCGTGGACTTCCCGGCGGCCTCGCCGCCCTCGAGCGTGATGAAGCGACCCGGATGACTCACGGTTGGGGCGTCTTGGCCGGAGTGGCGGAACGCCCCGTCTTGAAGGCGGCGCTGTCGAGGTGATCGGCCAGCGAGGCCATTTGGTCCTCATCCAAAATACCCCCCTGCTTGAGGTCGAAGGCGGGCATCAAGCTGTTGGGTTTGCCATTGCGGATCCACTGCATCCAGAAGGCCCGGTCGGTGGGGTGCTTTAGCTCGCGCAGCGTGGGCACCATGGTGGCCTTGTTCTCGGCGTCATGGCAGATGCCGCAGGCGGTGGCGTAGAGCTCTGCGCCCCGCTTGCCCACGGTCGGGGCCACGTGGCAAGACGCGCACTCGCCGCGGAAGACGGCCTGTCGGTCTGCGGCAGCCACGGCCAAATTGCGTTGCCGATCAGCCGACCGCATGCGACCCGGATCTGCCGGTGCGATGTGAACCTTCACGTTCAAGAGAATGGAACCCACATCGGTCGAGACCGTTACCGTCTTCACGATGGTTCCCACTTTGCCCTGTAAATTCATGGTGCCTGAGATCTCGCCGCCCTTGCCGGGCTGGATGAGCCACGGTGTCTCGGGCAGACGAGCTACGGTGCAGCCGCAGCTCGTCTTGGTGCCGGTGATGGTGACGGCGTTGGTCCAGGCGTTGGTGAGAGCAAAACGAAAATCGACCGACTGCTCACCATCCTTGGCATGGATTTCCCGGGTCTGGGTGTCCCAAGCGAGCGCCTGAGGGTATTGGATCCGTGCCGTGGCGGGAACCGTGTCACCCGGAGCCGGCAAGGCCCGTTGGAAGGCGTTAATCTCCAGACCTCTGGGTTGTGTGGGCGTTTGCGCGAGCAGTCCGCCGGTCAGCAGCGTTATCGCCGTCCACCACTTCCAATTGATCCATCCGGAACTCATGTCAGAGGCAATATCAGATTGTCCGGGTAGGGCGAGCCTGTTTTGACGGTTCGCCAGGGCGATGGGACACAGCCTTCGGCGTGGGATTGGGTTGGCACAGATCGCTGGGGACCAGTATGCAACGGGCGGCAACGATGGGTGACACTTCCTTCCAATGGCTCAGAACGGGCGATGAGGCCTTTTCGGCTCTAATCGCTGCGATCGAAGGCGCGCGGAGTTGTGTCTGCCTGGAGACGTACATTTACGCCCCTGGGAATCCTGGGGGCCCGGTCCGTGACGCGCTCATTCGTGCGGCCCGCCGTGGCGTCTCGGTGCGTGTCCTGATCGACGGTTTGGGTTCATCGTCCCTCGATGAGGGTTTTTTTGATCCGTTGCGATTGGCCGGCGGCGAGGTGCGGGTTTTCAACCCGTTGACGCTGCGCCGATTGCCGGTCCGCAGTCACCGCAAGCTGCTGGTCATCGACCGGACCTTGGCCATCACTGGAGGGTTCAATGTGGCTCCGGAATACCTGGGTGATGGCATTCATTCTGGATGGCGTGACATTGGCATCCGCCTCACCGGTCCGGTGGTCGAGACGCTGGACGATAGTTTTGAAACCATGTGGGAGCGGGCGGACCAGCGCCCGCTTCGCTTTCCGCGTCTGCGTCGTCGCAACCCAGTAGACTCCCGATCGAGCGCATCGGATGGCATTCGGGTGCTGCCCAGCGGGCCGGGTCGGGGTCGGAACGCCTTCCTGGCCGAGTTTCTAAATTGCCTCGAGGAGGCGCGCGACGTCCGCATCGCTGTGGCTTACTTTCTGCCGGGATTAGCCTTGCGGGCCGCTCTCCGTCGGGTGGCCGCTCGTGGTGGGCGGGTCCGGATCTTAGTGCCGGGAAAATCCGATGTGGCCATCTCGCTTCGGGCGGGGCGTTTTCTCTACGGTCGGATGCTGCGCTCCGGGGTGGAAATTCGCGAATACACGCCCCAAGTTCTGCACGCCAAACTCTACCGAGTGGACGACTCGGTCTTTGTTGGTTCGTCCAACCTCGATACGCGCAGTCTGCACATCAACCACGAGTTAATGGTGCGCATCCAGCATCCGCAGGCCGCCGCGGACACAGCCGCTTGGTTTGATGCAACCGAAGCGATGGCTGCGCCGGTGGATGTTAGGACTTGGGCCCGGTCGAGGTCTTGGTGGGAACGGGTCCGTGAGCGCTGGAGCTTTCTGGTGCTCTCACGGATTGATCCCTACGTGACTCGCTGGCTCGCCGACGATCCTCGCTGAGAACCTGCCGCGGTCACACGGCCTCTTGCAGCGCCCGGATGCGGTCGTCGAGAGGCGGGTGCGAGGAGAACCAGTTGCCATAGTTATGGCTGATCTTGAAGGCCGCCAACGATGCGGACCGATCATCAAGCACTCCGCCGCCCTCATGGATCGTTTTGAGGCGTTGCAGAGCACCCACCATGGCATCTCGGCTTTCGAGACGAGCAGCCATGGCGTCGGCGGCAAACTCGCGGCGGCGGCTGTAGGCCATGACCACCAGAGACGCCAAAAGGCCTAGGAATATTTGTGCTATCATCGAGCCGATAAAGAACCCCATGCCCGTGCCCGAGGAGCGTTCTTGGTCGTCGCGTCGGTTGCCTTGCAGGAGGGAATCCACCAAGAGCCCGATGATTCGAGAAAAGAAGATGACGAAGGTATTTAGAACACCTTGGAGCAGTGTCATAGTAACCATGTCTCCGTTGGCGATGTGGGCCACCTCATGGGCCAGTACGCCCTCGACCTCCCGTTGGCGCATTTGATGCAGCAGGCCCGAACTGACAGCGACTAGAGCGTTGTTGCGCGATCGGCCGGTCGCAAACGCATTGGTCTCCGGGCTGTCATAGATGCCCACGTCCGGCATGGGGATCCCCGCCTTTTCGGATTGCTCACGGACTGTCTGGATGAGCCATTGTTCAGTGCTGTTGCTTGGGGTCTTGATGAGCTCGATGGAATAGGCGCGGATGGCCATCCACTTGGAGATCAGCAGTGAGAACAGGCTGCCGGAGAAGCCGATGACCATCGACATCACCAGGAGTCCTGTGTAGCTCACCCCATGGGCACCAATCCACCGGTCGAGGCCGAGAGCTCGAACCACGATGGAGATGACCACGAGGACCGCGATGTTCGTCAGCGCAAAGAGCGCGATGCGTTTCATGAGGTTTGGATGGATTAGTCGCGCGCACGGCGACCACTCCCAAACAAATAGGGGGTCTCCGCCGGTCCTGCAACTGGGAGAAGTCCCCTGGTTTTCTAATCCCTAGAACGATCCTTCACGACGCTTCAGCTCCTCGCAGTGAATGGATCGATGACGCGGGGATGTCACCCGCTTAACACATTCGTCAAACGAGTACCTAGAGGAACACTGAATCGTCACGGCTTCGTCGGTGTCGTGGGGCGGTCCAGCGCGAATAAGGTAAGGGCTCAGTGGAGAGTCCATGAAGGTTCTTCACGCCGATTGCGAAACGATGAATCCCTCCTTATCCCTAGTTAGGAATGGTCTGTGTCTGATGGTGCTGTGGTTGGTCATGACCACATCCGGGTCGGCTGGATCAGCTCCGCCCCACAATATTCCGTCCGCTAACCTCAAGGTGGTCCAGAACGACACCGGCAACTCCGTGGATTCTGTCACTGTGTCGGCGACGCTCACGGTCAATGATCTCCGAGTTCGCCCCGGTTCCAACCGCGGCGATTACAACGTGCAGGTGGGGGACTCGGGAGCCGATGAACTCAACGAGGGAGTGTTGATGGTGGCGGTCACCCAGAACGGCCGCGACAACGGGGAGTTGGAGAACTTGCTCGGGTATGCCGCTCCGTCCTTCGACCGGGGGGCCGCCGGCTTCTGGGCGGTGATTCAAGACGTCACCTCGGATCGGGCCGAATACAACACCGATGTCGCGGTTGCCTTCTTCCGCTACAGCGACTGGCTGTCGGGATGGGCCCGTAACGCGACCGCTGCGAACGGCGGAACCAACAACTTGTTCACCGGTTCAAAGGGTCTCGTGTTGGGTACCCATTTCAAGGGCATCAGCGC
>JBDKKQ010000403.1:0-4561 GCA_039796015.1 Verrucomicrobiota bacterium | reverse complement strand
TTCATGTCATGGATGTGCACCGGATCGCGGACCACATTGTAAGCGAAGTCATCGGTCTCGCCGTAGGACATTCCTCCTCGGATACCGCCGCCTGCCATCCAGACGCTGTAGCAACGAGGGTGGTGGTCGCGGCCAAAGTTGGTGGCCGTCAGCGTTCCCTGGCTGAAGACGGTGCGTCCGAACTCACCGGCCCAGACAACGAGCGTGTCTTCCAGGAGGCCGCGTTGGCGCAGGTCGGTGATCAGGGCCGCGGACGGTTGGTCGGTGTCGTAGGCTTGGTGCCGGATTCCGGAAGGCAGGTTGTCATGTTGGTCCCAGCCCCGGTGGTAGAGTTGGACGAAGCGGACACCGCGTTCGGAGAGTCGCCGTGCCAAGACGCAGTTGGCGGCGAAGCTTCCTGGTTTGCGTGACTCAGGACCATAAAGCTCGAAGGTCGAGGCGGGTTCATTGGAAAGGTCGGTCAGTTCGGGTACCGAGGCCTGCATTCGAAAGGCCAATTCGTAGTGGTTGATCCGGGTCTGGATCTCCGGGTCTTGATACTCTTCGAAGTTCAGTCGGTTCAGTTGACCGATATCGTCTAGCATTCCCCGGCGCATTCCCCGATTCACTCCGGCGGGATCGCTGAGGAAGAGCACCGGGTCTTTGCCTGGGCTAAATCGAACCCCCTGGTGATGGGACGGAAGGAAGCCTGCGCCCCACATCCGCTCGTGCAGCGGTTGGGCGTTGGTCGGGCCGCTGGGGCGGGAGATCATCACCACGAAGGTGGGAAGGTCCCGGTTTTCACTTCCCAGTCCGTAGGAGAGCCAGGATCCCATCGACGGCCGTCCGGCCTGCTGGTGCCCCGTCTGGAGGAGGGTCATGGCCGGATCGTGGTTGATGGCCTCGGTGTGCATCGAGCGGATGAGACACAACTCGTCGGCCACACGGGCGGTGTGTGGCAGCAGTTCGCTGAGCAGGAGGCCTGATTGACCGGCGGGCCTAAAAGCGAACGGACTCGGGGCGATGGGAAAGGACTTTTGCCCCGAGGTCATCCCGGTGAGCCGCTGGGAGCCGCGGATGGAATCGGGTAATTCTTCCCTGAACCGAGCCTTCAGGCCGGGCTTCGGATCGAAGAGGTCGAGGTGCGAGGGGGCTCCGGCTTGAGTTAGATAGATGATCCGACGGGCTCGGGGAATGAGGCTCCCCTTCGCGACCTGAGCTCCAGAAGTCGCCCCGGCGAGCGGGTTCAGCAGCGAGGCCAAAGCGGCCGCCCCGAGCGTGGCGCCCGCCTGCCCGAGGAATTGCCGACGCGAGGCTTGAAGTGGGGGAGTGTTCGGGAACATGGGCTATTGTCGGGTCAGGGTCTCCTCGAGATTGAGAATGGAGCCCGCTGTGAGGGTCCATGAGGCCAGTTCGATCGGATCCAGCGTGGCGTCTGCCTTGGACTCTCCCACGGTCAGCAGTTGGGAGGCCGCCGAGGGGTTTTGTGTAAAGTGCTCCTGCGTTCGTTTCAGACCTAGGCTGAGGATAAGGTGTTCGCGATCTGAAGGATGGCGACCCAGGATGCTCAGAAAGGCGGAGCGGATCCGGCTGTCAGCATCGGGACTCTCGCGTATCAGTCTTTGAGCCAGGAATCGGGCGGCTTCGACATAGGTGGGGTCGTTGAGCAGGTTCAACGCCTGCAGCGGTGTGCTGGTCCGCGAGCGCCGGGTTACGCAAGTTTCCCGGAACGGGCGGTCGAAGAGCAGCAGGGCCGGATTGGGGACAGACCGCTTCCAGTAGGTGTACAGGGTCCTCCTGTAGAGAGCCGTTCCGTGATCCTGCTCGTAGGTGTTGGCCGAGGAGCCGGCCACGACTTGTTCGTACAAACCGGGAGGGTGGTACGGTTTAACCGAGGCTCCCCCTTGGGTCTCGATCAGGAGCCCCGATGAGGCCAGAGCACTGTCACGAATGATCTCTGCGGACCATCGGAAACGGGGTCCGCGCGACAGGAGGCGGTTGTCCGGGTCCTTGGTGAGGGTCTCGGGTCGAACGTGGGAAGCCTGACGGTAGGTGGCGCTGGTGACCAGGAGTCGGACCATGTGTTTCTGGTCCCAGCCCGAATCCACGAACTCACGGGCTAGCCAGTCCAACAGTTCGGGATGACTGGGGGGTTCCCCCTGCGATCCGAAATCCTCGGTTGTTCGCACGAGTCCCGTGCCCAGAAGCGTTAGCCACCAGCGGTTCATGATCACCCGCGCCGGCAATGGGTTCTCAGGGCTCACCAGCCATCGGGCTAGGGCAAGTCGATCAGTCCGGCCGCTCTTGGGCATCGGTGGCAGAAGGCGGGGGGACGCAGGTTCCACACGTTCTCCCTTCTGATCATAGGCTCCCCGGAGCAACACGTGAGTGGGTCGAGGCTCCTTGGTTTCCTCCATCACCAGCGTTACGGGAATTGATAGGTCCAAGGCATCTAGATCGCGCTGGCGTTGCTGGACACTCTTCTGGAGTTGCCGAAACCCGGCCTCGGAATCGAGGCGAAAATCCTCGATTTGCCGGCGATGATCCGGTGTCCAGTTGGTGCTCGGTTTAAAGAGGAGGTCGGCAATGGGCGGGGTGGGAATCCGATCGACCGGTTCCCGGGTGGTGTCGACGCGCAGCTCAATGTCCGAGGATCCGGCCACGTCTCGGTAAATAATCTCTAGTTCCAAGGGGGACGCCTTGGGCTCTTTGGCTCCCCCCTGAGGAATGGATTCAGGCATCAACACGATGCGGACTTCAGGTTGGGTGGTCCAATCCAGGGAGAAGGCGGTGTCGAGTTTATCGTCGAGCGCAGGCGCCACGGACTCGGCGGCGCGGGAGTCCAGTGTGCTGCGGGCTCGAAGCGTGATGGCGCGATCCTGACCAACCTTGCGGAGGCGAAGTTCGCCGAGGGCGATTCGGCGGGGTTCCGATGAACTTCCGATCCCCGTTGGCCTGAAGGTCAATCGGAGCGCGGTCGCCGGTGAATCCCACGCCAGGCGGATCGAGCGGTTCGTGCCGGACTGGACCGGAAGGAGCGTGGTTCCGGAGGTTTCCCAGGCCACCGGATGCGCCCGGAGGTTCGATGACCAGGATTCAGGATCGGCCACGATTTCCGGGCGGCGCTGGGCCAGCAACGACTCCTCGGATCGCAGCGAGCCGCGTTCACGATCCAACCGAGTCTGTTGTTCAGGGGAGGGGATTTGAAGCATCGGAGGAGTGCTTCGCCGGATCGGGGCCCCATAATCGCCGACACCCTTTTCGGTGATGTTGTGGAAGAAAGCGTACAGTCCGTAGTAGTCCCGCTGGCTGATGGGGTCGAACTTGTGGTCGTGGCAGCGAGCGCAGGTAAAGGTCAGGCCGAGCCAAGCAGTGGCGGTGGTCTCAACTCGGTCGAAGCAGTATTCGGCGAGGAACTCCTCGGGAATGATACCGCCTTCTTCGTTGATCATGTGGTTCCTGTGGAACCCGGTGGCGATCCGCTGATCGAGAGTGGGCGAGGGCAGGAGGTCTCCGGCCAGTTGTTCGATAGTAAACTGGTCGAAGGGTTGATTGCGGTTCAGCGCCCGGACCACCCAATCGCGCCAGGCCCAGAGTTCGCGATCACGGTCCACCTGATAGCCATTGCTGTCGGCGAAGCGGGCCACATCCAGCCAATCCTGAGCCATGCGTTCTCCCCAGCGGGGCGAGGCCAGACGACGGTCCACCCACCGTTCATAAGCCTCAGAGGACGGATCTTTGAGAAAGTCCTTCACCTCCTCAGGGGTCGGTGGAAGCCCGGTGAGGTCGAGAGTTAAGCGACGGAAAAGGATTTCGGGCGCCGCCTCTGGCGCTGGAGAAAGACCGGCCTGCTCTAGGCGTTTTAGAATGAACCGATCGATCGGGTTGCGGGTCCGGAACGAAGGTTTCACCTCAGGAGGAGGCTGGCGCACCGGCAGCACGAACGCCCAGTGCGGTTCGTAGTTCGCGCCGGCCAGGATCCACTGCCGCAGGATCTCGCGCTGGGCGGCAGTCAACGGCGCGTGCTCCGGCGCTGGCGGCATCTGTGCGTCAAGATCGCTGGTTGTGATGCGGCGGAACAGTTCACTGGCCTCGGGTTTTCCCGGGATCAGGGGAATGGCGCCGGATTTTGCAGGCTTCAGTGCCTCCTCTCTGAGGTCCAGCCTGAGGCTTGATTTTCGGGTGTTGGCGTCGAATCCATGGCACTGGAAACAGTGTTCCGAGAGCAGTGGGCGAACATCTCGGTTGAAGCGGATTTCCTCGGCGGCCTCTGTCTCGATCAGAGACGTCGCCATGCAGCACGCCATCCAAAGCCAGAGGAAAATCATCCTTCTGAAATTGGAGTCCAATAATGCGATGGAAGCCGACGGCAAGATCATGACAAGTGAACCGGTGGATTGATTGTTGTTCAGGTTGCGGTGTATCCACCAGAAGGACAAGCCGAGGCGTTGAGCCCTTCAGTACCGCTGCTCGCGCCAGTCCTCGACCGTCATGGCTCGGCCGTTTTTCCATCCGGCATGGCCGTCGAAGAAAAGTAGGTTAGCTCCTTCACCATGGCGCTTGGCAGCGACCCGACGATCGC
>JBDKKQ010000402.1:0-2809 GCA_039796015.1 Verrucomicrobiota bacterium | reverse complement strand
CTGAATGTCTTGACGTAGCTGTAGCCTTTGATGGCTTCGATCACGCCCTCTTTGATGCCCAACCCGCTGTCCTTGATCCCGCCGAAGGGCGAGCTCTCGACTCGAAAGCCGGGCACTTCGTTGATGTTCACCGTGCCGCAACGCAGCGTCTTAATTGCCTTAAGGGCGTGGGCCAAATTGTTGGTCACAACGCCTGAACTCAGGCCGTAGGCGGTCGAGTTAGCGAGAGTGAGCGCATCGTCCAAGTCGCGGACCGTAACGATGGGGGCCAAGGGGCCGAAGCTTTCGCACACCACCATGCGGCAATCGCGGGGTACTCGGTCGATGACCGTGGGTTGCAGCAACGCCCCATTGCGCTCGCCGCCGATGAGTACCCGCGCGCCCTGAGCCACGGCCTCGTGCACGACCGCCTCCAGCGAGCGGGCCGAAGCCTCGTCGATGACCGTTCCGACCTTGGTTGCCTCATCAAAAGGATTCCCACAGACGTATTCTCGGGTTCGTTCGACCAAGGCCTGTGTAAACACCTCGGCGATGGATTCTTGGACGAGGATGCGTTTGACCGCCGTGCAGCGTTGGCCGGAGTTTCGGTAACTGCCTTCGGCGGCCAGAGTGACGGCCAGGTTTAGGTCCGCGTCTTCTAGGACAATGAGGGGATCATTGCCGCCCAGTTCCAGGACCAGCTTCTTGTAGCCGGCCGTGGCGGCGATCTTCTTTCCGACTGGCACGCTGCCGGTGAAGGCGACCACCTCGACCTCCGGGTGTCCGACCAGCACCTCCGCGATCTCCGAGGTGGGTCCCAGCAGCACGCTCAACATGGGGCCGGGTAGACCTGAAGCGTGAAGCAGTTCGGCAAAACGCAAAGCGACCAGCGGCGTCTTTTCGGAAGGCTTGAGGATGATGGGTGTTCCGGCGGCAATGGCAGGCCCCAGCTTGTGGGCCACCTGGTTCAATGGATGGTTGAACGGAGTGATGGCCACCGCGCAGCGCAACGGTTCTCGCGTGGTGAAAATTTTGCGTGCCTTGCCTTGTGCTGAGATGTCGCACGAGAAGATTTGGCCGTCATCGCGCAAGGCCTCCATGGCGGCGAAGCGGAGAACATCCACCGTTCGCCCAACTTCGTAGCGCGCTTCTCGCAGCGCCAGACCTGTCTCGTAGGTGATGATGCGTGCGAACTCCTCACGCCGACTTTCGAGCGCGCTCCGGGTCTTCTCCAGGATCTCGGACCGCTGGAAGCGGGTGGGGGTGTCCCGGAACGCTGTGGCTGCGGCGATCGCTTCCAGGGCGTGCTGGCGCGAGGCCAAGGTGACCGTGCCCGAGATGGATTGGTCGTAGGGGTTGCGGACGGTGAGCACGGAATCCGAATCGATCGGTTTTCCGGCGACGAGGCTCTTGAGGTTCATCGGTTTGGACAATTCAGGAAAAAGTATTGGGAGCAGTTCACCGGGGAGTTGATGAGGCTTGCAGGGCCTCGGCGAACGCCTCCATGAAGCGGGCCAAGACAGACTCAGAATGGTCGAGTGACAGGTAAAGCTTGGTACCCATCGGGTTGAGGAAGATACCACGAGCCAGCAACTCCAGCATGAGTCGGCCGCCGCGGGCCCGGTCGCTGGCCAGCCAAGAGACATGGTCGGTGACTGGGTCTCTTGAGAAGGCTACCTGGCCCAAAGGTCCGTCTCCCAGGATTTGAGCGTTTTCCCCAACGTTTTGGACGACCGATTGGAGTCCGTCTCGGAAGCGGCGACCGAGTGCGTGCAGTTCGGTATGCACACCCGGTTGCAAGAGGATGTCGAGAGTGGCGAGGGCGGCCGCACAGGACACGGGGTTGCCGCCCGTGGTGGAAGCGCTCCAGACATAGCGGGGGCCGGGTAGTCGTTGTTCCTCCAAGACTTCCATGATTTCGGCCCGGCCGGCAAAGGCCCCAATTGGGAAGCCGCCACCGAGGGCTTTTCCATAAGCCACCAAATCGGGGATCACGCCGTAGTATTCTTGGGCGCCCCCGGGTGCGAGCCGAAAGCCGGTCACCACTTCGTCGAAGATGAGAACGATGCCATGCTGTCGGGTGAGTTCGCGCAAACCCTCCAGAAAACCGGGCCGTGGTTTAAGGCACCGATGCAAGGGTTCCACGATCACTGCTGCCAGCGATGAGGCGTGAGCCTTGAGAATTTGGGTGGTTCCCTCGAGGTCATTGTAGGGCGCGACGAGCACATCGTGTTCGGTCCAGGGGGCCCCGGCGCCCGCCGTATCACAGGTGGGCAAGTTGGTGGGGCGGCTGTGAATCATTCCTGCCACTCCGACCGCATGCTGGCCGTGGTAGGCACCCTCGAATCGCAGGACTTTGGAACGACCGGTCGCGGCATGAGCCACTCGCAGACAGAGCAGGGTGGCCTCGGTGCCCGATGCAACAAAACGGATCCGCTCGGCGCAGGGACTCACCGAGCAAATTCGCTCCGCTAACTCGATGGAGCGTCGGTTCAGTGATGCAAAGTTCAACCCATCGCGCGCCGCTGTAGTGGCTGCCTCTACCACCTTGGGATGAGCGTGTCCCACCAGCGCTGATCCCCAAGCCATGGTGAAGTCTAGGAATTCTCGACCTTCGGTATCCCAGATTCGAGCACCGCTGCCGCGCTCCGGGACTACTAAGAGTTCCGGAGGGACGCCAAATTCACCGTTAGAGCCTCCAGGAAAACGGCGGAGGGCTCGAGAGGCCCAACTATCAGAGAGGTGGCTCACAGCAGGTTTAGAGAGCCGCGGTGCCGTTGCAGGTGAAGTCGAAGATGTCGAAGTTCCGTGGGTCGCCCAGAGCTCGGGC
>JBDKKQ010000401.1:0-5770 GCA_039796015.1 Verrucomicrobiota bacterium | reverse complement strand
CCGATTCTCAACAGCTTTCTCGCCAACTGGTCCACAGCTTCGCCAAGCAGCGGCCCGAGATGAACACCACCGAGAACTGGGGGCTTTATAGTCCGCAGGCCGAGGCGCATCTCCAGAGCATTATGGGCCTCCAGACTTGGAACGCGGTGCGGTCGCTCGACTTCCTGCTGGAGTTGCCCGAGGTAGACTCTCAGCGCGTGGCTATCACCGGAGCCAGTGGTGGCGGAACCCAGACCATGCTGCTGGCGGGTATTGATCCTCGCATCGCGCTCTCCTTTCCGGCAGTCATGGTGAGCACGGCCATGCAAGGGGGCTGCACCTGCGAGAATGCGAGCTTACTGCGGGTGGGCACGGGCAATGTCGAGTTTGCCGGTTTGTTTGCGCCCAAACCGCAAGGCATGACCACCGCCGATGACTGGACCAAGGAGATGTCCACCAAAGGCTTCCCTGAGCTCAAACGCCTTTACGGTCTTCTCGGTGGCGCAGACCGGGTGATGCTCCAGCGCGGTGAGCACTTTCCTCACAACTACAACGCGGTGTCGCGAACGGCCTTCTACAACTGGCTAAATAAGCACTTCCATCTGGGTCAGGCAGAGCCGGTCTTGGAGCGCGACTACACGGTTTCATCCCGATCGGAACTCAGTGTTTGGGATGCCGCACATCCGGCGCCCATGGCGGCAGATCCCCAGTTTGAGCGAGGCCTTCTCAAACTTTGGTCTGCAGATTCGAATCGTCAGCTCGAGAGCATGGCCTCGGCCTCCCCCGAGCAATACCGGCAGGTCTTAAAGGTGGGTTGGGATGTGGTCTTGGATGCCCGCGATCCGGCTCCGGCGAGCTCGCTCACTTGGGTTCTCAAGGACAAGCAAGATCGCGGAGCCTGGATCCAGATGGCGGGCTTGATACGGAACACGTCCCGTCGAGAAGAGATCCCCGTGGTTTTCTGTCATCCGAAGCAGTGGAACGGCAAGACCGTCGTCTGGCTCACGGCCGATGGAAAATCAGGGTTGTATACCACTGCGGGTTCGTTGGTCCCGGCGGTCCAGAAATTGGTCGACGGTGGAGTCACGGTGCTGGGGTTGGATTTACTGCATCAGGGTGAGTCTTCCATCGATGGCCGACCGCTCACGCGCACACCTCGGGTGAAAAATCCCCGGGAGGCCGCAGCGTACACCTTTGGCTACAATCCGGCGGTGTTCACGCACCGAGTCCACGACGTCCTCACGGCAGTGCAGTACATCCGCGGGCATGAGAAGCCCTCCAGCCAGGTCTCGCTCATTGCCTTGGATGCGACGGCTCCGATCGCGGCCGCTGCTCGGGCACAGTCTGGCCCTGCGCTGAATCGGGTGGCCTTGCATCTTGGAGAGTTTCGATTCGGCCGGGTGTTGGATATCCACTCGCCGGACTTCCTTCCGGGCGGCGCCAAGTATGGCGACGTGGACGGGTTGATCACTTTGGGGCAGTCCGAATTAAATTCCATGAACACCAGCGATCCCATCGCCGCCGCGACTTGGGTGATGCGTTGATTGGATCGCTCAGCCCCTCTCCAAACTCACACCTTATTTAGGATCTCGAAGCAAACGAGGTGCTGTTTTCGCCGTGTCTGCGGCAAAAAACCGCAGACCCTCGACCCGTCCAACGGGCACTCAGGGTTGACGGGCCTCCAACCTGCATGCTTCCTTGATTGCAAGGTGAGGAAACGGTGGAGCCAATGGTTGGTGATTGGACTCGTGGGGATATCCCTCGGGTTTCAATGGACCTTGCTCCAGTCCGTTGCTTGGACGGTGATGCTTCTGGATCGCAGTACTCAGATGGACTGGGTGCAGGCCATCGAAACCACCTTCGATGGTCACCATCCGTGCGCTCTGTGCAAAGTGGTCCGCCAGGGCCGCGACAACCAACAGCAGCAGACCACCTTCGTACTCTCCTTCGCCAAAACTGATATGGTCCCCTCGGATGGGGCCTTTAAGTTGGCGTTGCCCGAGAAAACCTCCGCTGAGCACTCGCTCGCCCGGGATCAACGTGCGCTCAGTCGTTCTGGCTCACCGCCGTGGCAGCCTCCTCGGCACGCCTAATTTTCGGTGAATCTTGAGGGGTTCGGGCTGCGTCCCGGATCCTCCTTCAAACGCACACAGGTCCGTATTGGCTTAAGTAAGCCGCGCTGTGGTCCGTTTGACAGGACTCAGTCCTCGTGAATCGCCGGAAATCCCTGTCCCGATGTGTTGGGTCGCGCCTGTTTCCGGTGAGGTGCGGTCCGTTTCCGGGAATCCCATTCGGAGTCCTCTGTATCAATCGTTCGTTGTTCAACTGTCGTGAATTCTTCAATTTCTGCTGTTTCCGTTACGTCCTGCGTCACCGCTATCCTGGGTGCTTCCATGCTTCAGGCGGCCGAATCCAAAACCTTGCCTAAAGTCGTCGTCGAGGGTGTGTCGGAGCCCAGCCTCACCGTGCCCTCAATAACTGCTGCGGCTGCAGAACTGGCCCGCGTCCCCGGCGGCACGAGCCTGGTGGATGGCGACACGGTGCGCCAAGGCCGAGCCTCCACGTTGCGCGATGCTCTCGACTTCACAACCGGGGTCTACGTTCAGTCCCGCTTCGGGTCCGAGGAGGCCCGGATTTCGATCCGCGGATCGGGTCTTCAGCGAACCTTCCACGGACGCGGTCTAAAGATTCTTCAAGATGGCACACCGCTGAACTTGGCCGATGGCGGCGTGGACATGCAGTCCATCGAACCGTTGTCGACCCGCTACATTGAGGTGTGGCGCGGCGCCAATGCCTTGCGCTACGGCGGCACCACGCTGGGTGGGGCGGTGAATTTCGTGAGCTCCACGGGCCGGGATGCCAGTCCGTTCCAATCCCGTCTCGAATTGGGATCCTTCGGGTATTTGCGAGGGCAGGTGAGCAGTGGGTTTTCGTCGGGTCCTGCCGACTACTACGCGAGTCTCACGCACTTCATCCAGGACGGTTACCGCCAACATGCCGCGCAGGAAGCCGATCGGGTGATGGCCAATGTTGGTTATCGCATTTCGGATCAGTTGGAGAATCGCCTGTGGTTCACTGCGGTGCGGACCGATTCGCAGTTGCCGGGATCCTTGTCGCTCAGCAACGCCCTGAACAATCCCCGGTTGGGGAGTTTCGCCGGTGACCAGAAGCGCGACTACTCGCTCTACCGATTGAGTGATCGTTTGGCTTGGACCTCGGATCAAACTCAGGCGCAAGTCTCCGGATTCTGGAGTTACAAGGATTTGAACCATCCAATTTTTCAAATTCTGGACCAGAATTCGAATGATCTGGGCTTGGATGCCCGCATGGTTCATTCGAGCGAGATCGCCGGATACGATAACCGCCTGACCGCCGGTTTCGCACCCGTCTATGGCTGGGCGGAGGACAACCGCTTCGTGAACGGATCGTTTGCCGGGAAGCCGCGACGCGGGGCCAAGACGGCTGAAAGTACTCAGACTTCAGCCAATCTGGACACCTACTTCGAAGACTCGCTCAAACTCAACGACCGATGGAGTCTGGTGGCGGGCAGTTCCATCACCTACTCCCGTCGGGAGTTCGCCGATCGGTTCCTAGCCGACGGTGATCAAACCGACACTCAAGATTATCTCGGATTCAATCCCAAGCTGGGAGCGATCTGGGAGGCCGCCAGCGGCGTTCAGGTCTTTGGCAATGTGAGCCGCAACTTTGAGCCCCCCACCTTCGGTGAGTTGAGCCGGCCAGCAACCCCCGGTGCCACCAATGGGCTCGTGCAATTGAACGCTCAAACGGGCACTACGCTAGAATTGGGAACGCGGGGGAAATTGGGTCGTTTCGACTGGGACGCGTCGTTGTATCAGGCGTGGTTGGAGGATGAACTTCTGAGCCTTCAGGTGGGTAATTTTAATCCCCCCATCACCCAGACCTTGAATGCAGGACGGACCATCCACCGGGGCGTGGAGTTGGGTGGGGGTTGGCGAGTGGTCGATGGTCTTCTGGCGACGGGAGCCGAGGTCGCGAACGACGGTATTCGCCTTCAGGGCAATTACTTGTTCAACGATTTCCGCTTCGACGGGGATACAACCTATGGCGACAACCGTTTGCCGGGTGTTCCTCGGCACTACCTTCGGGGTGAGTTGAAGTACCAGCACCCGAGCGGATTTTACTTCGGCCCGAACGTCGAATGGGCTCCTGAGTCCTACGCCATCGACTTGGCCAACACGGATGCGGCCAATGCGCCAGAATATGCGATCCTCGGGCTTCGGGTCGGCTACCAGACGCGGCGCGGAGTCTCGATGTTCTTCGATGCTCGCAACCTCACCGACAAGGCCTACATCGCCACCACCGGGGTCCTGAATCGGGCCACTCCGGCCAGTGCCGCCTACAACCCGGGCGACGGGCGATCTTTCTTCGGCGGGGTCGAGATCCGCTTCTGACCCAACGCTGTATTCTCAAGATTTCATGAACCCAAAAACTCTCCGTCAACTGCATCGATGGCTCGGATTGGCCTTCAGTTTGAGTGCGCTGCTGGCCTCCTCCAGCGGCGTAATTCATCAGGTCATGACTTGGACACAGGATCCGCCTCCCAAAGCTATTCCCAGTGGTCCTGAAATACCGGTGAGCACCGTGCAAATTCCATTGGCACACGCTGTCCAAGCGGTGCCCTCAGCGGCGAGTGGGGTTCGGGCAGTGAACTTGAGGATGATCGCGGGAGAACCTACCTACGTAGTTTGGACGCGGGAGGCCAAGGCCCCCGCTTACGTCAGCGGCGCCACGGGCAAGTTAGTTCCGGAGCGCGATGAGGTATTCGCCGCTGAAATTGCCACGCGATTTTTCGGGGGCGCAGCGGTCCGGAAAACAGCTTTATTGACGGCCTTTGACTCCGAATACATACCGATTTTCCGCATCCTCCCGGTGTACCGGATGGAGACGGGCGATCCGGCGGGACGGCGAGTCTATGTGAGCACAATGACCGAGAGCGTGACTCGCTTTACCGACGACGGTCGGCAATGGGAGGCCAACCTTTTCAGCAACTTGCACAAGCTGTCCTTTATTCCCAACAAGGTGCTGCGCGATGGAATTCTGGTTGCGGGAACGGCCGGCATTTTCGGGCTGAGCCTGTCCGGGGTGATCCTCTTTGTAGCCACCCGGCCGCGCGTCGGATCCGGCACCGAGTGATCAATTTTCTCTAGTTGCCATGGCCGCAAACACCCCTGAGGCGACACCAAGACCCGATTCGGTCGGGTCGAGCCTTCCAACTCTGGTGATAACAGGAGACCCGGGCCAGACCGCGCGGGTCCGGGTTGCGTTGGAATCGTTAGGCCTGCGGGTTTTGCCTTGGGGTGAACAGCGGCGCCACCTGGGAGTCGCGGGTTCTGAAACTCCCTCGATAGAAGGCACCGGCGGTGCGTCGGAGGTCTGGATGGTGGGTGTCAACGAGGCCTCCAAAGCCTTGGCCGAGTTGAGGCGCATTGGGCAAATGAAGGAGCCTCCAGAAGATTCTATGCAGTCGTTGCAACGACTCGAGTGGGTTCACATTCAGCGGGCCCTGAGTGACTGTGATGGGAATATCTCCGCTGCGGCCCGTCGGTTGGGCATCCACCGCCGATCCCTGCAACGCAAACTTTCGAAGGTGCCGCCGGTCCGTTAGCCAGCGGGCTATAAAATTACCGACGTCACCCCACGGCGGTCCTGTCTCCGGATCGTCAGGGTCGATTTTCTAGGGCTTTGAGGGCCTCGCGGATACGCGCTTCCTGAGGACCCGTCGGCACGGTTTCAAGAACCGCCCGGAGGT
>JBDKKQ010000400.1:0-2566 GCA_039796015.1 Verrucomicrobiota bacterium | reverse complement strand
AGGCGGGGGGCGGGTCCACCAAATCCCTCATCCGCGAATTGGTCCTCAGCCGCACCTATCGGCTCTCGTCCGAGGCCGATCCCGAATGCCAGGCGATCGATCCCGACAATGAGCTCCTGTGGCGGGCTAGGCCGAAGCGCCTCGATGCCGAATCTATCCGCGATACCGTGCTTAGCGCCGCCGGAACCCTGGATACCCGACCGCTCCGCGGGTCGCTGGTCGCCCAGATGGGCAACCCTCAAGACGGAGCCCGCCCGTTGGGAGGTCGGTACTTGGTTGAACGGGCCGGCGAGAGAATGAATTATCGCAGTTTGTACCTGCCAGTGATTCGCGATGCCGTGGCTGATGTGCTGGATGTATTCGATTTCGCCGAGCCCAGCCTGGTGGTCGTGCAGCGGGATGAAACCCTCGTCCCGGCCCAGACCCTATTCCTCATGAACAGCCCCTTTTCTCGAGATCAAGCACGAGCCTTCGCTCAAAGGCTGCTGCGACATCCCGATGGCGATGCAGCCCGGATCCGCCTGGCCTACCGACTTTCGCTCGCCCGCGATCCGGCACCCCGGGAGGAGTCGCGCGCCCTCGAATTCATCCGCTCCGAGAGCCTCGCCCGCGACACCCGCACCGGAAAACCCGCCGGCCGAGACGAGGCCTGGACCCTGTTGGCTCAGGCACTCTTCGCCTGCGCCGAATTCCGCTACTTGCCCTGACCCATGACCCCTCCGGATCCCACAACCCCGACAAGCATTCCCCCGTTCAACCGACGGGCGCTGCTCAAGACCGCCGCCGCCGGATTCGGATGGATGGCCTTCCAAGGTCTGGCCGCTACCGCCTCGGCTACCGCTGAAACTGGGCAAGGCACCACCCCAAGCCGACCCATCCGCCACCATCGCCCCAAGGCCCAGCGGGTCATCTTCTTGTGCATGCAAGGCGGGCCCTCGCACCAAGACACCTTCGACTACAAACCCCGCCTGCGCCTAGACCATGGCAAACCCGGACTCAGCCGCGGCAAGGGTACCCGGCTCATCGGTTCACCCTTCGCCTTCCGGCAGCACGGACAATCGGGCCTCTGGATGAGCGAACTCTTCCCGCACCTCTCCGGC
Source organism: Verrucomicrobiota bacterium (assembly GCA_039796015.1). Taxonomy (GTDB): domain Bacteria; phylum Verrucomicrobiota; class Verrucomicrobiia; order Limisphaerales; family UBA9464; genus SXXZ01. The sequence continues at coordinate 1,466 of JBDKKQ010000400.1, read as the reverse complement.
CAGGCCGACCGGCTCTGCATGGTCCACTCCATGCGGACCGATATCCCCAATCACCCGCAGGCTTTCACGCAACTGCACACTGGCAGCGCCCGTTTCGTTCGCCCCTCGATGGGGTCCTGGGTTCTCTACGGCCTAGGCCAAGCCAACGACAACCTTCCCGGATTCATTAGCATCAGCCCTCCGGCCCAGTCGGGCGCAGCCAATTACGGCAGCGCCTTCCTGCCGGCGATTTACCAGGGAACGCGCATCGGATCGGGCCGAGAAGGTTCCGCCGACACCGGCATGCGCCACGTCAGCCACCCGCAGCTCACCGACAGCCAGCAGCGGCGACAGCTCGACCTGATCCAGGCCATGAACGAGGACCGCCGCTCGATGCTGGCCCCTGAAGCCAACAGCCCCATCGAAGCGGCCATCGAGGCCAGCGAACTGGCTTTCCGCATGCAGTCGGAAGTCCCCGACCTGCTCGATCTTTCCCGAGAAAGCCCGGCCACCCGCGCCCTTTACGGTATCGGTGAGACGGGCATTGATGGTTTTGCCCGGCAATGCCTCCTCGCCCGCCGCTTCGCCGAAGCCGGCGCGCGATTCATCGAAGTGAACCTCGGCGGCTGGGATCAGCATCGAAACCTGGAAGCCTCACTTCGCAAGAACGCCCGAGCCCTGGACCGCCCCGCCGCCGCGCTAATCCAAGACCTCGCCGCCCGCGGCCTCTTGGACGACACCGTGGTGCTCTGGGGAGGCGAATTCGGCCGCACCCCCGACAGCCGCCAGGACGACGGCCGCGACCACAATCATCAAGGGTTCACGGTCTGGATGGCCGGAGGCGGTCTCCGCGGAGGGCATTCTCATGGACGCACCGACGACCATGGCGCCAAAGCGATCGAAAACCCCGTCCACATCCACGACCTCCACGCCACCCTCCTTCACTGCCTCGGACTCGACCATGAGCGCCTTACCTACCACTACGGCGGCCGCGACCATCGTCTCACCGACGTCGACGGCTCCGTCGTCCGCGCCATCCTGAGTTGAGTCCCTCTCGGAACCCCGAAACTGCGCAGAGCTAAAACCCAGTCTGCACCGCCCTCCTCTTACCAGCGGCAGCGGAACCGGGCCGGAGCAAGCACTGGAAGCGATCAAACCAACCCTTCGCGCACAGCGCGAAAAGCCCATCCTCCCCCCGAGTTTCCCTGCGCGCGCAGAACCGATTCCGCGGAGCACCCTCAACGGCGCCAAAAAGTAGAGAGTGTCCCCTTTTGTGTAAATAGGTGGGACCGACCCCGCGATACCCGAATTGGAGAAACCGCCCAAAAACCTGTTGCTGGAGATTTTCCAACCGGTAGGGTCACCACTCCTGCAGGTGATTTTCACCCGTAGGCCACGGCCTTAAACCGGCCCAACGCAAGTGCGTGGGGTGGCCACAATCGTACCCAACAGAATAATCCGGCCCTTCCGCCGGATGGGAACCTCAG
>JBDKKQ010000399.1:0-3513 GCA_039796015.1 Verrucomicrobiota bacterium | reverse complement strand
ACCAAACACACCTTGGCGTGGACCTTGTATCCTACCACGCCGTAGACCACGTGGACGCCGGCCTCTTCGAGGCGGCGGGACCAGGCGATGTTGTTGGCCTCGTCAAATCGGGCCTTCAATTCCACCACCACGGTGACCTGCTTGCCGTTCTTCACTGCATCCATCAACGCCCCCACGATGCGGCGATCGCCACCCGTGCGGTAAAGGGTTTGCTTGATGGCCAAAACACGCGGATCGGCCGCCGCCTGTTGGAGGAACTGTAAGACCCCATCAAAACTCTCGTACGGGTGGTGCAGCAGAAGATCTCCCTGACGGAGGGTTCCGAAAATATCCGCGCCTTCCCGAAGGGATTCCACAATGGGCGCTACAAACGGCTCATCGCGCAGTTCCGGGCAGTCGTCTCCTTCCAGGATGGCCAGAAGCCGACCGGGAGCAATGGGCCCCTCGATGACGTAGAGGTCATGGGCTTCGAGGCCTAGGATAGTCAGGAGTTCACGGCGGATTGCTTCGGGGCAATCGGATGAAACCTCCAGGCGCACGGCTTCTCCTTTCCGACGATTGTGCAACTCGGCCTCAACGGCCATCCGCACATTGGAGACCTCCTCCTCGTCGATATAGAGTTCGCTGTTGCGGGTAACCCGGAACGACCACCAAGCCTCGACCTGCGCTACGCCAAAGAGGCCGGCCAGGTTGGCTCCAATAAGGTCCGACAGGAAAACCGAGTCCCGGCGACGATCGGGTCGCGGCAACCTCACCAGATGAGGCAGCACCCGAGGCACCTGAACGATCGCTAAACGGGTAGCCCCCGGATCCCGACCGTCTGGGGTGTGGATCCGAGTGATCAGATTCAACGATTTGTTGAGCAACTGTGGGAAAGGATGGGAAGGATCCACGGCCAACGGTGTCAGCACCGGATAAACCTTCTCCTGATAGTACGACGCCAACCATTGCCGATCGGACTCGTCGAGCATTCCAGGCTTCAGGAAACGGAAGCCCTCGGCCTCCAACGCCGGAGCCAAATCGTGAGACCAGCATCGGTCGGCATCCCGGACCAGGGCTCGCACTCGCTGCGTCACCACCCGGAGACACTCACTGGCGGTAAGACCATCGGCCGAGCGATGCCCCCCTTCCGACTCGATCTGCTGCTTGAGCCCGGCGACGCGAACCTCGAAGAATTCATCCAAGTTAGAGTGGGTGATCCCGAGAAACTTCACCCGCTCGAGCAACGGAACCGAGGAATCCAACGCCTCGTTCAAGACCCGCTGGTTAAACTCCAGCCACGAAAGCTCGCGATTGAAAAAGCTTCCCGAAACCCTCCGGGCCGGAGGGTTGGGGAAGACTTGCAGAGTTTCTAAAGATTTACCGGCGGAGGGGCGTTGCTTACGGGCCATGGGACAAGCGGTAGGTGATGATAACCCGGACACCCTTCTTGTCGACAGTGACATTTGGACGACACAGAACAACGAAGGAGCGTTGAGCGAGTTATTAAGAGGATGAAAACGCCCTAACTCAGACGGCAGAGTTTACGCGCTGCGCCCATTCATCTTGTCGTCGCGCATCCTATGAACGGTCCCGGGTGGCAGGTAACTGGCGGCTGCCACGTCGGCAAACCGGTTCCAATCGAGCGAGAAGCGGTCCATCCCTAGGCCCAAATTATCGAAAAATAGGCTGCCATTGAGGGTCCGAATTTTGATACCTCGGAACAAATTCTGGCGAGTCGCGATAAAGAACAGCGCATGAGCCGCTGCTAAATCCTCAACCGTCGGCATTGAGGCTTCTCCTTCCTCAAACTTTCGCCGGATAAAGAGTTTCTGGTCCGCCAATGTCCGGTTCTGGCTATCGTCGACGCATCCGTCGATGGCTAGTCGAGTCTCTGTGGGCCTCCCTTCGGTGAAGGAGGGCATCTCGAGCCACACCTTCAAACGGTTCGGAAACACGTAATTCCGCTTTTCCAGCTTGGAGTAGATGTCCTGAGCCTCCGTGATGATACGAATACGGGGCACGCTCGGTGGGATCACGAAGGAGATCTCATGGCTCCCTAGGATTTCTACCGAGTACTTGACTCCGAAGGAATCGCGGGCCGGCAATTTTACCTGAAGATCCCTGATGGCTCTCTCTTCGGCGCGAATCTGATCTTTAATGACATTCAGCGTAACATACTCCTCGGGCGTGTTAGCGATGCCAAAAATGGCGTCATAGTCGGCCCTCAACGAATCCAGACGGTTCTTGATCTCATTAAACTGAAGCAGGGTATCGGATTCGGAGCTCATGGGGTCACCTCTCTCTCGGGCAGCTGAAACAATTTCACGGTCGGTTCAACGGGTGAGACCTCTCGGGAAGCGCAAGGAGCCCGCAGCTGTTCGTGCGCGTGATTGAGGCAACTCATGTCAACCTAGGGACGACTGGAATTGAAGCACCAATTTGGACCGTTCTATTGAGCATTTTTGAGACATGATTCAAGAGAATGTGATTTTTGACACAAAGCCTACTTAACTATATAAAATACACGGGGCTTTGCAAACTAATTTATATTTATTGTCGTGCTTATTCTGCTTGAGCCCATTTGTTTCCCTCACCCACGGCACACGCTCGTATCGGATATCGCCGGACATTGCTTGAGTACAATTCTGGGGATCTGAGCCACAAAAGAGGCTCTGAGGGTTCCCCGGTGACCAAGACCTCCAGCTCGGTCTATTTCTGGTCAAACGAGCCCTCCCCTAGGCCCCGCTGCCTCCTCCCCGGTAGGGCTCGAGTCTCTCGGGCCATCCCCTCCTCGTCTGGCAGCCCAGGGAACGGACGGTGAGACACCGTCCCTATCAAACTGCAATGCCCCATGCAGTGCTACAGAGGGGGAACCAACGACGTGGGGAAGGGAGGACGGCCCAAGAAGCAGAAAACTGCAGAAAACTGCGGAATGCAAATTCCGGAAAAAGCAGCAGCGGGCTTTGGGGTGACACACGGATTTCACCGCCAAAGCCCGCCGGCCCATCCCCACACGGGGATGAAAGTGGCGACGGTTTGACAATCCCTCAAAGAGGGATGAAGACGAACCGGGGAGAACGGCCAGTTGGATAATGCTTTCCGATGGGTTCGGTCAAGCCTCTCTTTCTCAGCAAAATTTCCCGGACCCCAACTTATCCAACCTTCGATCCGGATTCAAATTTGGATAAGTGAATTTTTGGTGTCGGCTCCCCGCAATCGTGATCTTGAAAAGCCTGCCTGAATGACCTCTTTTCAGAGGAAATTCACCAAACCTGAAACTCTAGGCCGGGACCCGCAGGCCACTGTCAAGGGGGCCTCAAGGCTCTAAGCTCTGGGCGAAAAACCAAAAGGCATCCACTCAACGCTCATCCCAGCGAGCCTGCATTTCGGAAGGTTTCAGCAGTTCGACCGGCTGCGAGATCATCCATTCGTGACCCTCTGGATCCCGAAGCAAGGCGCACCGATGTCCATGAAAGTGGGTCTTGGGAGGTTGAATTACCACCATTCCGGCCGCAGCGCACCGTGCGGTGA
>JBDKKQ010000398.1:0-8452 GCA_039796015.1 Verrucomicrobiota bacterium | reverse complement strand
GGGATTTAAATTCGGGGCGGAGACTGTTTTTCTATTTATGAGTGTATGATCATCTTTTAAGAAATCAACACCTCTTTGAACTCAACACCGCTGAAGAGCACCTTCATAAAAAAGACAAAATGAAGACCGCCCGATCCTTGGTCACCGTTTGGATGACCGTGCCCGGCAGACCTTTGGCCGTGAAACGGAACCGACTATCCGTGGAGTCGGGGCTCGCCGACTGCGCCCAGATCTCCGGACCTTTGGAGTCCATGGACCGCTGGCAGGGCGTTGAAGAGTCCGGGATGGATTGGCAGGGGGTGTTCAAAACCCAGTCCCGACTATTGTTCAATCTCGAAGCTTTGGTGATCGCCAACCACCCCGACGACACTCTTCAGTTCCTCGTGCGGCCCATCGTGGTCGGTTCCAAAAAATATCTGGATTGGCTCGGCGAGTGCGCGGGCACACCACCAAAATCCACCACCCGCAGACGCTCCAAAACCCACTGATCCCATGGGTGTCAGCCCCAAACAATTTGCCGCCATGGAAGCCCGCCTGTCCGGCCGGGCGCCGAGCGCCTCCGGTGGATCCCCTGGGCTGCCCGAATCCGGTCTGCACCTCCCGGAAGGCTCCCGAGTACTGGGCATTGATCCATCGCTGCGAGGGACAGGCTGGGGCGTGATCCGGATCGGAGCCCAAGGCCCCACCTTTGTGGAGGCCGGGACCATTCATTGCCCGAAATCTTGGGAGCGCTCGCGTTGTTTGGGCGAAATCGGTCGCATCCTGACGGAAGTGGTCCAACGCCATCCCCCGGCCCTCTGCGCCTGCGAAGGCCTTTTCTTCGCCCAAAATCTCCAGACAGCCCTCATCATGGGAGAGGCTCGTGGGGCCGCACTCGCCGCTGTGGCACGAACGGGAATCCAAATCCATGAGATCTCCCCGAGGAAAGTGAAACTGGCGATGGTGGGCTACGGAGCCGCCCAGAAAATCGCTGTCGCCAAGATGGTACAACGGCAACTCGCGTTGGCCGAAATACCCGACCCCGATGCCGCCGATGCCCTGGCACTGGCCTTGGTTATGGTGCAAGAACTCCGAAACCCGCTCGGTCCAGCTTCGAAGCGGATTTAACGGTCTACGCCCTCCACGATTCTGGTGCTGCGAGGTTGGCCCGATCCGGCTTTCATCTCCCCATGCAACTCAACGTGGGCATCATTACCGTTTCCGATCGGGCCTCGAAGGGACTTTACGACGATCTGGGTGGCCCCGCCCTCCAGGAAGCTTCCGTGGGCTACGGATGGACTGTCCTTGAGAATGTCCTGGTGCCTGACGAGATCCAGGACATCCAGCGGGCGATCCGTTCGCTCATCAGCAAGGGGTGTTCACTGGTGCTAACGACTGGGGGTACCGGGGTCGCGCTGCGCGATGTAACCCCAGAGGCGGTCCGCGAAATTGCCATCCGCGAACTTCCCGGGTTCGGCGAGCAAATGCGCATGGAAAGCCTGAAGTTCACCCCCAATGCCATCCTGTCTCGCAACCTGGCCGCGGTGGTCGATCACACCTTGGTGATTTGCCTACCCGGCAAACCCAAGGGCGCGGTGGAATGCCTGAGCTTCGTGGTGAAGGCCATCCCCCACTGCGTGGAAGTGCTGCAAGAGGTCCCAACCAGTTGCTGACCGGGACCCCTGTTTAGCAAAAGTCTCTCAGCCTTGCAGACGGGCCGATTCAGCGCGAACCCAGGCAATCACCTCGGCCGCAGCATCCGCGATGGGCACCATGCGCAACGTGCCGCCCCGCGGCTTGAGCTCAATTTCGCCCTTGGCCAGCGACTTCTCGCCCAGGTTGACCCGCAGAGGGAATCCCACCAATTCGCTGTCCTTGAACTTCACCCCCGGACGCTCGTCGCGGTCATCTAGAATCGCCTCAATACCCGCGGCCTCCAGCGTGGCCGCTAATTCGCGAGCCAGCGTCATCGGCTGACTCTCGGGCGCCACCGTCAGCGGCGTGATGCACACCGTGAAGGGTGCGACGCTCACAGGCCAACAGATGCCGTCCTTGTCATTGCACTGCTCGATGACCGCCTGAAGCGTCCGGGTCACGCCAATGCCATAGCAACCCATCACCGCCGGATGGCGGGAGCCATCCTCAGCCAAGAAGGTGGCGTTGAGCTTCTCGGAGTACTTGGTGCCCAGCTTAAAGACATGGCCCACTTCGATGGCGCGGCGGATCTTCAGCGGTTGAGCGGTCTCAACGCACAGTTCGCCCACCTTGACGGTGCGGAGGTCGTACCAGGCCGTGACCTTCAGATCGCGCTCCACCTCGACATGGCGCAGGTGGAAACCGTCCTCGTTGGCCCCAGTGGTCATTCCCCGGGCCCCGCGCAGGGCTTCGTCGGCATAAACGGGCACCGCCGGCGTCTTGAGGGTAGAACTCACCGCGCCCAGGGAACCCGGGCGGGCACCAAGCAACTCCACGATCTCGTCGGCAGTCGCCTGACGAACTTGGACCGCACCCATCTTGGCCATGAGCTTGGCCTCATTGAGCGAGTCATCTCCCCGGACGAGCACCAGTATGGGCTTTGAATCGGCGACCAACACCAAGGTCTTGACCTGGTGCCGGGCCGAAACTCCGTAAGGGGAAGCCGAGAGGGCTTCAATGGTGACCACGCCCGGGGTGGCAAACTTCTCGGGCGCCGCTCCGGTGGATTCCGAAGGAGTCGCTTCGGCGGGCCCACGGCTGACGGCCTTCTCAATGTTGGCCGCATACTTGCCGGACTCACAATAGACCACGTCGTTCTCGCCGGTCTCGGCGGGCACCATGAACTCGTGCGAGTAATTGCCGCCAATGACGCCGGTGTCGGCCTCGACGGGGAAGGCTTGCAAACCGCAACGGGCGAAGATGCGGGTGTAGGCCTCGTACATCTTGTGGTAGCTCGTCATCGCCCCAGCATCGGTGGCGTCGAAGGAATAGGCGTCCTTCATGAGGAACTCCTTGGCGCGCATCAGACCAAAGCGCGGGCGGATCTCGTCCCGGAACTTGGTCTGAATTTGGTAGAAATTCTTCGGAAGCTGCCGGTAGGAATTGAGTTCGTTGGCAGCCAGCGAGGTGATGACCTCTTCGTGGGTGGGCCCCAAGACCCACTCCTTGCGGGCCGAATCCCGAACCTTGAAGAGCACACCAGAAGCCGTCTCATAGCGCCCCGACTGCTGCCAAATGTCGATGGGCTGCAAGGCGGGCATGAGCACCTCGATGCCGCCGGCCCGGTTCATTTCTTCGCGGATGATTTGCTCGATCTTGCGCAACACCTTCAGGCCCAGCGGCAGGAACGTGTACAAACCACCCGTCAGCTTTCGAACCAACCCTGCACGCAGCAAGAGTTGATGGGACACGATTTCTGCATCCGCGGGGGTTTCCTTGAGGGTCGGAATGAACGTTTGAGACCAAAGCATAAGAAAGTCTGTGGGGGTGTGGGGTCGGGAGGCCAGTGGGAAAGAAAGAGGCCCCAAGGTTTAACCGAGGGGCCAATAGAGTCATTGAGCGCCCCCGGCTAGGGGGCCTATCCATGGAAAGCTCAGCTTTAGCGGAGATTACTTCACCGTGTTGACCAGCGGAGCCATACCCTGGATGCGGACCTCGAGACGGTCGCCGGACTCGATGGTTCCCACACCGCTGGGCGTGCCTGTGAGGATCACGTCACCCGGGAGGAGGGTCATGTTGGTAGAAATGAAGCTCACCAGATGGAAGCAGTTGAAGATCATCTGACTCGTGTTGCCGTTCTGGCGCAACTGACCGTTCTGGAAGAGCTGGATGCTCAGGTCATGCGGATCGATCTTGGTCTCGATGTAAGGCCCCAGCGGCGTGAACGTGTCGAAGGACTTCGACCGCGCAAACTGGCTCTCGCTGGCTTGGATCGTCCGGTCGGTGATGTCTTGGGCAGCCGTGTAACCAAAGATGTAACGAGCGGCCGCGGCCGGAGTAACATTGCGCATCTTGCGCCCGATCACTACGGCCAACTCGGCCTCGAAATCATTGCGATGATTGGCAAACGGGATCTCGATCTTGGCGCCGTCGGGGATGAGAGACGTCGGGGCCTTGAGCCAGAAAAGCGGTTCCTTCGGCAACGCCATTCCGGCTTCCCGAGCATGATCGCCATAATTCAGACCGACCGCGATAATCTTAGACGGTTGGACCGGGGTCAACGTCTTGACACCCTTGAGCGGAGTCGGTTTTTTCTCGAAAGAGGGAGATCCAAAGACATCACCCTGAAGCTTAAAAATCTCCCCGTCGACGACCTTGGCGTGGAAGATATCCTCACCCTTTTGGAACCGGCCGATGGCTGCCATATGTGAGCTTTATATCACCAATGGCTGTACAGTCGCAAGCCAAAGACTCAAACGCCGTCAAGGAACTTTTGGCCCTACTCCCCGAAAGGAAAATCTATAACCAAAACGATCCCATCGGGGGAAGAAACACCCAGCACGCTCGATTCTTTTCGCGGACCAGTATTGGGCGACCTATCAAAAGACTCTGAAGCATCAGGACTTACCCGATGGCCTCCCGACGAGCCAAGGGCCAATTACTGGCTAGAGATAGTTCTGCCAGCCCAACCCATCCGAGTGACTCGTTCCGGCTCACTTCTTCTCAGCAGGCACCGGCGGAGTGCGAAGGACCGTCAACCACGGACGCGAGATCGACTCAACCACCAGACGCCGAAAGCCCTGAGGGACGCCATTGTTCTCTCCGCCACTAATTAGAGAGAAGCGTGCTTCCTGAACGGCGGCAGGGCTCGAGCTCGAGACATCGATAGAAACGGGGCCTGAAAAGGGAGCGGCATTCGTGGCGGTGATCCAACGCAAGGTCGCTGCGTCCGCCTTTTCAGAGACCTCCACGGGATCGACACGCACCCCTGCCGGCAGCCCGCGCACCGAGACGGTCAACTTCATGTCCGCACCGTATCGGCGGGTGAGCGTCACTTTTGATTCGTTTGTTTTTCCGGGCTCCAGTGACCAGGCGGACTCAGCCATCGAAGCGCTCCACACGGGCTTCGGACGTTGGAGTGAGAGTCGGTAGCGCTGATCTTGACCACCCCGCTGCAGCAAATTGCCCACCACTACGCGGTACTCGGCGGTCTCGGGCGAGGTCCAGTCGAGCACCGGATCAGCCCCTCCGGCGTCATCGTTGCGGACCAACTCCTTGCCGGAGGCGTCTTCAATCCGGAGCCAGGCATCGAGGGGAAATCCAAGGCTCGCGGCCTGAACTTCCAACCGAAGCAGTTCTCCCTTTTGACACGAAATCTGGTAGCGATCTTCGTCGCCCGAACGGTTGAGATCGCCGGAAACGGCCGAGGGAATCCCCAACGCCTGCGCCGTAGCCGCCAAGTCATTGGGTTCGATTTCTACCCACTCCCTTCCCTCGCCCACCGGCAACTCCAAGGGTACCGCACGGCCGGGGATTCGAAGGGAGTGAGAGACGGCACCCGGCGCAACAGCCGAAGCAGGCACCTCAATTGCTTCCGACGAGACGGAAGACGCGCCCCAATCACCCCAGCTTGCCCGGGTGTCTGTGGTACGACTAACACCCAATGGCCACGCATGCCGAGCCACGGGATCGGTGGTGACATGAAGTCGGTAAACCCCTTTGGGACTTCCGCTAAAGCGCAAATCCGAATCGGCTGGATAGGCAAAGGCAAACACTTGAAGCACATAGGTTTCGCTAGCTTCAGCCCGCCACGCCAAGAGCGGGTCGAGTGAACGCACCTCATCATGATTCCAAGCCACCTGCACGCCGCGGGAATCCAACAACCGCAGCACCGGATCTAGCGGCGACTGGAGGGTGTAGGCTTCCAACCGAGCCACGAGGGTCTGACCGGCGCGAAGATCCACCGCATAGCTGTCCACGTCGCCGTTCTTCTCGAGACGCCCAGTGACCTCGGCCGGCAGGCGGGTCAATGCCTGGGCCGAGGGCACCGCATCGTTGGGTTCCACCTCGGCCAGTTGTGGCTGCTGCGATAGAATGATGAAGCGGGGCTCACTCACTCCTTCCGGTGAAAAGGCCCGAATCACCCGAGGACCGACGGGGGCTTCCGGAGCGACACGGACACGGATGACACCGTTGTTGGTGGTGGGTTCCCAGGACACCCCGGGAATGTCCAAATCGAGCCGAGTGGGCCAGGGATCGAATTTACCCACCAAAGTGACCGACTGAGTGGTCCCGATCTGGATCGCCGCGGGGAAGATTTGATCCAAGACCGGGACTGCGGCCCGAAGCCCGCCGAAGATCGTCAGAAATACTACGACCCACGGTGCCCAAGATCGACTCCTGCTCATCCCCAAAAACCTCACGTGGTGAAGATCTCGCGGATGCGGCGCCCATTGTTTACCAACTGCACCGGCCGGCCGGTGTTGGTGTGGAGCACCTGGTTGGGATCGATCCCCATCTTCAAATAAAGGGAGGCGGCAAAGTCTTCGGGCCGATACACGGCCTCCGAGGCGGCGTAGCCCTTGGCATCGGTGGCACCGACCACCGCGCCCCGAGGGCAACCGCCGCCGGCCATCAGAATGGACATCGCATGGGGCCAATGGTCACGCCCGGCATCCTTGTTCACCTTGGGGGTTCGGCCAAACTCGCCCAGCAATACCACCAGCGTCGAATCTAGAAGTCCCCGCTGGTCGAGATCTCGGATGAGCGCGGCCACCCCGCGATCCATGTTGCGAACCGAATCGCCCTTGTACGCTTCAAAGAGTTTGGTGTGGTGATCCCATCCGCCGGAATTGACGGTGACCCAAGACACCCCGACCTCTACCAATCGGCGAGCCATCAGGAGCCGCTGACCAAAGTCATTCCGCCCGTATTCGTCGCGCACTTTCTTGTCCTCACGCGACAAATCAAACGCCGCCTGAGCCGGACTCGAGAGCACCAAATTGACGCTTTGCTGAAGGTACTGATCGAAGGTGACGGCCGGATCTTCGGCCAGTCGATCGGCATACCGAGCCATGGAGTCGAGCGCTCCGCGCAATTCACGCCGACTGGTCGCCCGCCCCTCACTTATCTCCGAAGGGAGCACCACATCGCGCACCTTGAAATCGGCCGAGTTGGGTTGGCCATCGATCACGAAAGCCGAGTGCTTGCCACCTAAGAAATTAGGACCGCCGCTGCGGGTCACCGAGGGTATAGACACGTAGGGTGGCAAACCTTGTCGCTGCCCACGCTGCCAGGAAACCACCGACCCAAACGAAGGATGAAACGTGACGTACGCTCCGCAAGCCACGGGCACCGGCGTCGGGGAACCGGTCATCAGGTAATGGTTGCCGCCGCCATGGTTGGGGTCTTTGTGGCAGACCGATCGAATCACCGTGGCTTTGTCGGCCACCTTGGCCAACTCGGGCACCGCCTCGCTGAAGCGGATCCCCGGCACCGACGTGGCAATGTCCTGAAAAATCCCACGTATGTCCGAGGGGGCCCCGGGTTTGGGATCAAAGCTCTCGTAATGGGACGGGCCGCCATCGAGCCAAATGAGGATGCAGTTGACCGGCTTTTGGCCAGAAGCCGCACCCGGCGGGATGGCTTTGTTTAGGACCGACTTGGCGGCCGAGGCTGTGGCCGCCTCGAGTCGCAACAAGTCGCCGAAGCCCGCACCCAGCAAGCCTCCCATCCCCAGTTGGATGAAATCCCGGCGGGGCATTCCGGCGCAGTTTCCAGAGGTCGATTTCATTTCAATGGTTCAGCACAAATTCAGGGGAGTTGAGCAGCGCCCAGAAGACATCCTCCACCGCTGTATTGCGGGTGGCTCCCGGAGCAGAAAACGCACGCAAAGCAGCTTGAAGCTCCGGTTCTGCGGGCAGGCGGTTGAGCAGAAGGAGGTACAGTTCACCGACGAGGTCAGATTGGCTCCGGTCGCTGTTGGCTAGTTGACGGACCCGGCCTTTCGGATCGCTGAGCTTCCCCTGCAGAATCTTGGAATTCATCAGGTGCAGAGTTTGCACAACGCTCAACTGGGCATCGCGCTCACAGGGACAATCGCTGCTGGAGTTGGGACGACCAAAGGCGTCCAGAAAATGCGACGCGATCTTGTAACTCCAAGTCTGCATGGCACGACCACCAGGCGGGACCGCAGAAAAGGTCTCAGGAACCCCAGTGACATCGCTCACCGCATCCACCAGCACTTCGGCCGGCAGTCTCCGTCGGTAAGACCTAGAGAACTGACGAGTGTCGCCCAGATTGGTGGCATTAGGCACCGAACTCAGTTGGTACGTACGCGAAGCCATGATCGTCCGAAGGAGATGCTTCAAGTCGTAATCATGGGCGGCAAAATCCACGGCCAAGGCGTCTAGCAAGGCTGGGTTCACACACGGATTAGAACTGCGGAAATCATCCACCGGATGAACTAGACCCCGTCCAAAAAAACGTCCCCACACTCGGTTCACCGCCGCCTTGGCAAAGAAGGGGTTCTCCGGAGCCGTCAGCCAATCGGCCAAAT
>JBDKKQ010000397.1:0-4352 GCA_039796015.1 Verrucomicrobiota bacterium | reverse complement strand
AGGGTTGGGTTCAATTAGAATTCCCCAAGGCCGAGCGCATTGGTCGCGTGGTCTGGGGGCGTGATCGGGAAGGGAACTTCAAAGATCGCCTGATCACCCAGTACCGCATCGAAGTGGCGACAGAATCTGGAGTCTGGAAGACCGTGGCGACTTCCGATGATCGGACTCCCTTCGCCGGAGAATCCACCCAGCCCGCTGGGCCGGTGTACCGCTTTGAAGGCCTCGCCGAATCCGAGGCGTCTCAGGGGAGACGCTGGCTGGCGGAACTGGAATTAGCCCGCAAAGAGCGCGAGGCCCTCTCGAAGGCGCCGTCCATTTACTCCGGAACTTTTTCTCAACCCGGAGCAACCCATCGTTTGCACCGCGGGGATCCGCTGCTGAAACGGGAAACCGTGTCGCCGGGAACATTGGCATTGTTCCAACCCCTGGTTTTGTCCACCAACGCTCCCGAGCGCGAGCGTCGGCTTGCCTTGGCAGACTGGATCGCCCGTCCAGACAATCCCCTGACGGCCCGTGTGATCGTTAATCGCATCTGGCAGCATCAGTTCGGAGTGGGGCTGGTTAACACTCCCAACGATTTCGGCCGGAATGGTTCCAAGCCCACGCATCCGGAACTTTTGGATTGGCTGGCGAGTGACTTGATTGAGCACGGTTGGAGCCTCAAGCACCTTCAACGGCGCATCGTGTCCTCGGCCACCTGGCAGCAATCCGGTCTGCCCCGCAAAGAGGCTCTGGCGGTGGATGCGGGCAGCCGGTTGTTGTGGCGCTTTCCTCCGCGGCGCATCGAGGCTGAGGGAATTCGCGATAGTATTTTGGCCGTCAGTGGCAATCTAGACCGTGCCCGCGGAGGCCCCAGTTTCTACCTGCATGTGGTGGATCGGGAGAATGTCTATCACTACCATCCCAAGGAGGCGTTCGGGCCTGCCGACACACGCCGCATGGTGTACGCCTTCAAGGTGCGCATGGAGCAAGATGGCATCTTTGGAGCATTCGACTGTCCGGACGGCAGTTTGGTGGTGCCCAAGCGCAGCGTTTCCACCACGCCGTTGCAGGCACTGAACCTTTTCAATAGTCGATTTATTCTCGACCAGTCCCGGACCTTTGCTGACCGGCTTCGGCATGAGGCGGGCGAGCAACCGGAGTCTCAGGTCCGGGCGGCGTGGCAATTGGCCTTCAACCGAACTCCGCAGCGCGCCGAGGCGGAGGAGGCGATGGCCTTCGTTCGTTCCGAGGGATTGCCGGCTTTCTGCCGCGGGGTCCTCAATGCCAACGAGTTCCTCTTCATTCCATGAGTGCACCGATCCCCCCTGCTTTCCAAAGTCCGCTGCTGAATCGTCGTCGCTTCCTGGGCGACACCGGCCTCGGGCTCGGTTCCATAGCCTTGACCCATCTCCTGGGGCGCCAGGGATTGCTCGCTCAGAACGCAGACCGTCGGGAGCCGCTCCGGCCCCTAATCGACCCCGGACAACCTTACGGGGCGAGGCAATCCCACTTCCGCCCGCGCGCCAAGAATGTGCTGGTGATCTTTTGCAGCGGAGCTTGCAGCCAACTCGACACCTTCGACTACAAGCCAGAGTTAATCCGTCGGCACGGTCAGCCCATGCCGGGCACTGAGAAACTCATCACCTTCCAAGGCGAGCAAGGTGCGCTCAACAAGAGTCCGTGGGAGTTTCGTCCGCGCGGTCAGAGCGGCAAGATGACCTCCGACCTACTGCCGCACCTGGGCGATTTGGTTGATGAGATGTGCTTCATCCACTCGATGCAGGGGAAGACCAACACACACGGCCCCGGCGAGAACTACATGTCCACCGGCAACGCGCTCGATGGCTTTCCCAGCATGGGGGCGTGGATGACCTACGCGCTGGGCAGCGATGACCAGAGCCTGCCCGCCTATGTTGCCATTCCTGATCCGCGCGGGAAGCCCCAGAACAGCGTGAACAACTGGGCTCCCGGATTCTTGCCAGCGGCCTTTCAGGGTACGGAGTTCAATGCCACAAACCCGATTCGCAATCTGGCACGACCCGGCGGTGTGGCGGCTTCCAGCGACAGCGCCACGCGGAGTTTCCTCCAACGCCTGAATGAACGGCACGCTGAGCGATTTCCGGGTGACACTGAGCTGGCCGCGCGAATTGCCAGTTATGAATTGGCTGCCCGCATGCAGCTCACCGTCCCGGAGGTTGCTAACTTATCCAGCGAGCCCGAACACATCCTGCGCCTTTACGGAGCAGATGAAGGCGGCACCAAGATCAAGGACACGCGGGCGGCCTACGCACGCAACTGCATCCTCGCCCGCCGGCTCGTCGAAAAAGGGGTGCGATTCGTGCAGCTCTTCAATGGTGCCTACCAGACTGGCGGCGAAGGCGTGAGCAACTGGGATGGCCACAAGGATATTGCCAGTCAGTACAGCATGCACGGGCCGGTCCTCGACAAGCCGACGGCTGGCTTGCTCATTGACTTGCGTCAGCGCGGCCTGTTGGAAGACACACTGGTGGTCTGGTGCACCGAATTTGGTCGCATGCCGACGTTCCAAAAGGGTTCTCAGGGACGCGACCACAATCCTGCCGGGTTTACCTGCTGGATGGCTGGAGCCGGTGTCAAAAAAGGCTTCAGCCACGGCGCCACCGATGAGTTCGGATACAAATCCATCGAGAACGTGGTCACCGTCCATGACTTCCACGCCACAATCCTGCACCTACTCGGACTCGATCACCAGCGTCTCACTTACTACCACAACGGCCTCGAGCGTCGTTTGACGGACGTCCACGGCGAGGTGGTTCAGGCCGTGTTGGCTTGAGTGATCGGGAGCTCGGTGCCCGGGGCTTCGGAAGCGCGGGCAAAGCCTCGTAGCCCTCTCAGGCCAGCAGCAGAGCGCGGCAGGCCTTCTCGAGCTTCTTGAGCTGGGCGGCCGACTTGGCCTCGATGTAGCAGCGGATTAATGGCTCGGTGCCGCTGGCGCGGAAGGCGACCCACTCGCGGTTCGGGAGTAAGAATTTAAAGCCGTCGGTGGTAATGAATTGCTCCACCTTGGCTGTGCCGACCTGGCCGATACCCGCGGCCAGTCGCTGGAGCAGTGCCTCTTTTTTATCAGGCGGGATAGCCACGTTAATGCGGGTGGTGTGGAACTCGCCGGTCTTCTTCTCCAGATCGGCCAGGATCTTCATCAGGGGCTTCTTCTCGGTGGCCACCAACTCGGCCATGAGCAGGCAGGCCAGGATGCCGTCCTTCTCGGGCACGTGACCCTTCACGCTGAGACCTCCGGACTCTTCGCCACCCACGATGATGGGTTCCGATTCCATCAGGGCCCCGATGAATTTGAAGCCCACGGGGGTCTCGTGGACGGGCACTCCCAACAGCTCGGCCACCGCATCGACTTGGTGGCTGGTCGGCACCGTGCGCACCACCGCACCGGTCCAGCCACGGTTCTTCTTCAGGTGATACAATGCCAGGGCCAGTACTTGGTTCGGGGTGATCCACGTGCCGTCGCGATCCACGATGCCAAAGCGGTCGGCGTCTCCGTCGAGGCCTAAGCCCAGCGTCGCCTTGCCCGCCAGAATCGCCTCGCGAGCCGGCGCCATGCCCTCGGCATTGGGTTCCGGATGATGCCCGCCGAAGCTGGGATTTAATGTGTCGTGGAATCGGAGGACCTTGGCCCCACCGTCTTCCTCGAGCAGCGTGTCGAGGTACCCGCGGCCGGTCCCGTACATCAATTCGACGGCGATCTTGAGCTTGGCCTTCTTGATGACAGCGAAGTTGATGTGTTTGCGGAGCTGCTTGAGGTAGGCCGGGGTCGGGTCGACCTCCTTGCAGCGGAACGAGCCGACCAATCCGGCCTGGAAGGTCCAGCCCGATTCCTGACGGTGGCGGATGTGGCCTTCGATGCGGCCGGTGACTTCGGGCGGAGCGGCCGCTCCGTTGGACCCGCTAAATTTGAGGCCCTGGTATTCGGCCGGGTTGTGGCTGGCGGTCATGTTGATGCCGCCCAAGGCCTTGCGCACTCGAATCGCGTGGGCGATGACCGGGGTCGGTGCGTCGCGCTGGCAGAGCACGGGAACCAGCCCGTTGGCGGCCAGCACTTCAGCCACGGCCAAGGAAAATTCGCGGCCCAGGAAACGGGTGTCGTGACCGATGATGACTTCCCGTTTTTGCGAAGAGCCACTGTCTCCAGCCAATTTAATTTCCTCGAGCAAGTAGTCGGCAATGCCTTGCGCGGCGAACCGCACGTTTTCGAAGGTAAAGTCCCGGGCGATGAGCCCACGCCAACCGGAGGTGCCGAACTTGATCGAAGTCACCGGGGAGTTGTCGACCGCCAGCCCGAAGATTTCAAGCCGGCCGAGGCCTTTTCTTGAACTCGG
>JBDKKQ010000396.1:0-8067 GCA_039796015.1 Verrucomicrobiota bacterium | reverse complement strand
CGAATCTCCACCCACTGGTTCCAACGAGAATCCTCCCACCGACGGTGCCCCGGATGATTCGTGGATGCGCAGGGATCTCCCGGATAAGAGCCATCGTGCTCCAGCAAGGTGAAACCGCTCTGACGGTGAAACTCGTACAATCGGCGGAAGTAGTTGGTGCCCCACTGGCTTTGAAGGCAGGGCGAATTTCCAAACACCGGCTTGAGCCCGGGAGGCAAGACCACGTCATTCCCGCCACCGACGCTGCGCGAGGCCAAGAGAGAATAGCTCCCGATTTCCACGCCCCGACTCCGCGCATAGGCCGAGAAGGCTTTGGCTTTCTGTAAGGTTTCTGGGCGTCCGTTCTCCATGTCGAAGCCGCTGCCAAAACTGAGAATCAGCATTTCGAAGCCGGTGGCCGCGCACTGATCGATGGCATTGGTGACCGTCGGCCCGTGCGAAGAAACCACGTGCATCATTAGCGGGTTCTCGGTCACCCAGGGAGCTACCGTGCGCATCATCCGCCGCACGGCCAGGCCACATCGCTCACGGTCCGTGCTGTCCTGCGGCAAGATCCAAGCTCGGTAGGTTTCGAAGGTGGCCCCGGGAGCCACCGTTTGATCGGGTCCCAGATCGGGTCCCACATCCAGCAAGCAAGGGGTCTTCTTCTCGTAATTGACCTGGGAATGAAACTCGGGATCCGTCAGCCACCGGTAGGAACGCCGATTGGCCCCCGCCCCGGTCATTCCACCAAACGACATGTCGGTTTCGACATGGAAGTTGGGAGGCGTTAGCCCCACCGACAGCTCATCTACTTCTGAAACCCGCTCGACGGCCGCAAGCACCTCGCTGGAGAACCGGTTGATTGTCACCGCCGAGGCCGTTCCGTTGCTCACGGTCAACCACTTCGAGTAGCAGGGAATGCCATCGTACAATTCGTAGTGCACTGAAATTCGGAGCCCGCGAAGTGACGGTTCGGAAACCAACGACGACGGTGCCTCGAAATCGAGCCTCAGAGTCATTCCCCGCGGAGGCCATTGGACCCCGGGCGCATGATGACGCACGCGTTTCCACGCCATGCGTTCTTGAGGGACTCCGATCTCATGGCCCACAAAGCGAAACGCCTCGGGCCGCGCTTTGAGTTGCCCTTCCCATTCGGGCCTAAGGAAGGCGTAGTTCGGTTGTCCTTGAAGCCCCCCGACCTCGAATCGTTTGCCGTTGAGCTCCACCACGGCTTCGGGCTTCACCCCGCGGATCAGGGACTCGCCGCTAATGCGGTTCTCCAAAGCAACCGTGGCCGCGTTGGGCTCAATGCGAATGACGCGCCGCAGCAGACCGTTGTCGAGAACGAGCTCGGGGCGATCCGGGGCAACCTGAACTCGCGCCCGATACGGCGACGGATCGATCAACCAATCGGGATTAGCAGCACCGGCTAAAACCACCGTGTGGACCAGCAATCCGAGGGCCGTCCAAAATGAAGAGTTCCTGAGCATGGGAAAAGTGAAACAGACCGCGATCGGCACCGGGGCATTCATGGTTTTGAAGGAAGCGAAACTGAAACCGGAGCATTGGAAACAAACTCCAACAAATCGGCCACCGCCTCCGGGGACAACCCGGAAAGAAGACCCTCGGGCATGAGCGACTGCCCCGAGCTGCGCATGGAACGGATAGCTCGACGCTCCAAAGTGAGCTCCTGACCGCCGCCGAGACGCAGCGTCACATGAGTAGGCGTCTCCCGGGCGATCAAGGCCGCGTAGGTTTCGCCGTCCAGTGTTTCCACGGTAAAGGCGATGTATTGAGGAGCCACCTCGGCATGCGGTTGCACCATGCTTGTGAGCAGTTTGGCTTTTCCTGCCGTGCGCACCGTCACCAAATCCGGCCCCACGGCATGACCGTCGGAACCGGCACGGTGACAGGCCGCGCAGCGTTCGAGAAAGATCAAGCCTCCTCGGGCCTTTGAGCCGGGCAAGGTCAATGCCGATTGGAGCGCGGCTACGGTATCGGCGCTGGAGGGTTCCTTCGGAAGCCATTGCAGCGCGGCCAACGCGACGGCGGGGCTTGAATGGGTCTGAAGGCTTCGGACTGTGGCCGCGGGGATCGCTGCGGGGCCGACTTCACCCCGCTCCACTGCTGCCAGCAGCGCCTGGGCGCGCTCGGGGCGATGAGCAAGCAACGCCACCACAGCCACCCGATCCTCAGCCCGATAAGCCTTCCATGGCTTGAGAAGCCGTTCACCCACGCCTCGAGAGTTCAAACGCCCCAAGGACTGAATGGCCGCCGCACGAACGCGGGGCGAGTCCGTCAGCAGCAACCGGCTCAAGGGTTCAACCACCTCGGCCGGACGGCCCACCGCAAGCAACTCCACCGCCCGGACCCGATCGGCCTCCGCCAGTCCTTCCTCTGCAGAACGGACGATGGCGGATCGAAACAGCTTCTGCAGGCGCTCCTCCGACTCCCGGGAAACCACCGATTTGCCAGAGCGGGCCGCAGCCTCGAGAAAGGCACGAACCATGCGAGGCGCCGGGGCAGACCACTCGGGGCTAGCCACCCGGTCCAGAAAAACTTCCACCTCACCCGGAAGCCCTTGCGCGCCCATCACCGTCGCAATCGCCTCAAGAAACTCCCCGCTGCGTGGTCGCTGAATGAATCTCGGGTCCTGAGCCAGACTTGCGAGCACCTCTCCGGCACCCGTCCAGAGACCACTCAAGACCGCCGCCTGCACCCATGGTTGATCCCAGTCCCGAATGACGATCCGGGCCAAGGCTTTGTTCCGTTCTGGACCCGACCAGGCCCCCAGAGTGAGGGCTACTTGGCAACGAACTCGCACGGACGGATCATCGACCAAGCTCAAGAGCAGTCCCTGAAGGCTCTTGGCCGTCGGATCCGAGCCCGTCACCCGACGCTCCACCCATTTCACAGCATGCTCGCGAACGCGTTCATCCCGGTCGGCCAGGGCGATTGTCAGAAGGCGCGCCCCCTCCAGCCCCTTCAATCCCTCGAGTGAATACAAAGCATGCAGTCGGGCCAGCGGGACCGCCGATTGCTCGAGCAACCGCTCCAACTCCGGCACCGCAGAACGGTCCTGACGTTCGTGAATGAGGCGCGACGCTGTCTCGCGAACCCATCCATTCGAGCTTTCGAAAGCCGCCACGCACTGGCTCACCGAGGCTTGGCTCCACCGCCGCGGAGCCGGTCTTCGAAAACCCTCCGGAACCACCCGCCAAATGCGGCCGCGGTCATTGCCGCTGTTCAAATCCAAGTGCTGCTTAATGGCCTCAGGGATAGACCACGGGTGCTCGATGACCTCCCGGTACATGTCCACGATGTACAGGCAACCCTCCGGACCGTTCTGGAAATGCACCGGACGGAACCACGTGTCTCGCGAAGCTAAAAACTCAACACCCTGTTCGTCGACGGGACGACGCGCCACCCAGCCCACCCCGTCGGCCTTCAACACCTTCCGGTGGACCAAGTTGCCCCCGGCATCGCCGATGAAAACGTTGTCGATGAAGTCCGGGCCATAGGCATCACCGCGGTACACCGTCGCCCCAGTGGCCCCCGTGAAATAACCCGAGACCCGCCCACCGCCCTCGACCATGCCTGGGACTACCCCACTAATGCGCCACCGCGTCCGAACAATGCGCCAAGGCTCGTCGGGACTAATCCGGAACACTTCAGCCGCGGGTCCGTCGGCAGCGATGCTCACCCGCGGCGACGGCAGAGCGACCCAGGGATTGCGCGAAGCATGCGGCCAGTCCAAGGCCATCCACTGGAGGTGATCGCTGTTGCTGCACACGAATCGATTTCCCACCGAATCGAAGGAGAGTCCGTACTGACCGCCGCCCGTCTCCGGACGGAGCGTTTCGGTCAAAGGATCGAGGCTGAAATCCACGCCCCGCAAATCGAGACCGGATCCCTCCGCACCCGACTGGACCACACGATTTCCCCCATTGGGACCGGTGGCCCCGTAAAGGCGGTGATCCAGCCCCCAATTGAAGGAATTGAGGAGAGCCTGAACATTAAGTCGGGCCACCCCACTGCCGAATCCGCTCACCACGACGCGGCGTTCATCGGCCCGACCATCGCCCGTCGTGTCTTTGAGCCACAAAATATCCGGAGAGGCCCCAACATACAGCCCGCCCCGAGAACAAATGAGAGCCGTCGGCCAAGGAAGGTGGTCAGCAAAGACCGTAGAACGGTCGAAACGACCATCGCCATCGAGATCCTCCAGCATCCGAATCCGCCCGGCATGCGGGGTCTCATCCCGGCGCTCGGAGTAATCGATCATTTCGGCGACGAACGCTCGGCCATCCTCATCAAAAGCCATCGTCACCGGACTCACCACCTGAGGCTCGCTCGCCGCCAATTCCAGACGGAAGCCCTTCCGAATCTGGAACGTCTCCAAAGCTCGATCAGGGGAAACAGGAGCGAAGCGAGCCAAGTCAGCCGCAGCGACATTCGTCGCCCGATCGGTTTTTCCGTAGGCCTCCGAATAGCTCACACGGGTCTTGGGCGAAGACACCGCCTCAGCACCACGGCAAGTCCCAGCGACCGCCATTGCGATCGCCATTGCGAACGAGGTCCTGCTCACGGCGACCCAACCTAGAGAGTTCACACGCACGAGAATGAACCCAGGCCGACAGCAAACCCAGCCCTCAATTGGTTTCGATGCCAGCAGCTCCGTAAAATAACAAAAGAATCTCCCGCCCACCGAACGATCCCTGCGAGCGCAGGCCCAACCCCGCAGAGCCCCCCAGGGAACGCTCCTTCGGATCCCAAATCCCAATCCTCCATCAACCCCTCCCCAACGAAAACACACCCGTACCCCAGCCACACACCGGCGGCAGCGGGGTTGGACCGTAGCGAGCATGGGATCGCAGCACCCTGTTTTCCCCATCGCACGACAGCGCGAAAGCTCACACCTCCCGAACGATCCCTGCGAGCGCAGGCCCAACCCCGCAGAGCCCCTCACGGCGCGCCGAAGCTCAACGCGTGGCCGCTCGCTGCAAGGCCTCAGCCACAATACCGGGTGTTATTACCACAGGCAGGAGTTCCGGAGCTTTAGCCAAGTCTGCGGAATACATCAGAACCAAAGGCACACCCCGGCGGCCATGCTTCTTGAGTTCATCAGCAATGATCGGATCTCCATCAGTGAAATCGCCCTCGAAGACCCGAACTCCCAACTCCTTGATGCGCGCCCGAGTGGCATCGATCTCGATGGCCGTCGCCTTATTCCACTTGCAGTTGAGACAACTGTCGGCCGTGAAATCCACCATCACCGGATGCCCCTCACGACGGGCTTGCTCGACCGCAGCAGCACTCCATTTCTGCCACTCCAACCCCTTGACCCGCCGACCTGCCGGCGTACGCCAATCCAACTGACCTTCTAAAAAACCAAAGTATCCAGCCAGCAACAGCAACGCTGCGATGGCCATGGCCCAACCCCGACCCCGGGTCGAACGCTGCACAAACTCCCCCCAGACCCAAGCCGCCGAGGCCAAGACCACCAAAAACAACCCGAACCACAACACGCCAGTGCCCGATTCACCCAAACGGCCGGCCGTAAACCAGAACAACCACATCGCCGTCGCCAACATAGGGAAACCCATGCCCACCTTGAAACGAACCATCCAAACACCCGGCTTCGGCAAGAAACGCAACCAAGCCGGCTCCCAGCACAACGCCACAAACGGCAATGCCAGACCCGCCCCGATGGCGACAAAGAACAAAAGAATCACCAAAGGCGGCTGAAGGAAGGCGAACGCCAGCGCCGAAGCCAAGAAGGGTGCCGTGCATGGAGTCGCCAAAACGGCCGCAAGAACTCCATTAAAGAAGGCCCCACTCCACCCCTCTTTTGAAGAAAGGTCCGAAGCCTTTTGCATGGCCGATCCGCCCAAGGTCAGCTCGAACACGCCAAAAAGATTCAAAGCCACCAAGGTGATGAGCACCGTGATCAGCACTCGAAAGACTGGGTTCTGAAAAGGCGCACTCCAACTCGCCGTGCCACCCGCCGCCTGCACAGCCAAAGCCACGCCCGCCAAGACCAAGAACGACGCCAACACCCCTGCCCCATAGACCAAGCCGAGCGTCCGCACCCGCCGGGGCTCCTCCTTGGCCTGCTGCACGAACCCCAACACCTTCAGCGCTAAGACCGGCAGCACGCACGGCATCACATTGAGGATGAGCCCACCGACAAAGGCCGAGAGCAGCTTGATGAGCAACTCCGCCATGGAAACAGGCTCAGGGCGTGCGGTCGAAAGGTCAGCCAATGGTGCCACAATGGGCACGCTGAATTCTACAGGTTCTGCCGCAGGTTCTGCCCCCTTCGCGACCAGCAATCCCTCTAATCGGTCGGGCCACCCAGAGTCGCCAACTGGAACCGTCTTGCGAATGCGAAGGAACCCGTTCTGCGGATCAAGGTATTCGGTTTTGATCGACACCGGGGCCACCCCTCCCACCGCTTCGAAAGGAAATACATCAAACCCCGAAACCCCAGATCCGGGCTTCCAAGAGATCACTAGTTTACGAGGCACAACGCCCTCGGAAGCCTCCCAAACCGCGCGGATGGGAAGGTCTTGAATCGTGCGCGGTACGCGTTTCTTGGCCGACTGAATTTCCGCCAAATGGACGGACACCTCCGAAAGATTGTCGACCGTGACCCGTGTCTCCACCGTGGCATTGCCCGGGACGCATTCCTCATGACATTCGAGCCATCGGACCTTGGCCTTGAGCGTGATGGGACCCAGCACTTGGCCGGCAGGAATCTGAATAGGAACCAGTAGCACGACGGTCCCGGAGTAGGTGAGCGTATCGAATTCTTTTTCGGTGGTCTTGTCGGGAACGGGCCACTGAATGGCTCCAGCCGTAACTCCCGGCGGCAGGGTCCACTCGACCCGAGTCTTAAGCCCCACCTCGTCACCCGGATGGCGCCAATAAATATGCCACCCCTCGGCCATTTGAAGGCGGATGGCTGCCGTGACCGTGGAACTGGGCCGGGCCGTGGACTGGTCGGTCCACAACTCGACGCGAGTGGCCGATTCCGCCCTCACTCCCCACTGTCCAGTCATCCAGCCCAACAACAGCAACAACCCTATCCAGCGCATGGAGCAATCAAAAGGGACACCAAGCCCCTTGTCCAATCCTTCTGCCCGTACTCTGGCTCACGCGGCCGACTCTGACTTCGGTCGGCCCGTCGAAAAGTGCGCCCTGCCGGGCGCACGAATAAAAAAAGGCGCGATGGAAACCATCGCGCCTGTAAAGGAAAGAAAAATTTAGAAATGCCGATTAGCGGCGGTTACGACGGAGGGCCGAGGCACCCAAGAACGCTGCACCGACCACAGCCAGAGCCACCGTGGTGGGCTCAGGAACACCGGCGGTCACGGTAAACTTGAAATTATCAGCCTGACCATTGTTCAATTTACGGAGAGCCCAATCGCTTCCGCCTGGGCCGGTCTTCTGCCAAAAATCATCAGGAGAAACACCCACGTTCAGGTGAGGCTTGCCCGAGGTAGATGAAGCACCACCAATGAGCAACCCCTTGTCGGCTGCCGCGTTGGCACCCGAGAAGCTCACAGTCAGTGTAAAAGACTTAGGCAGCTTCAGTTCACCGTACTGGGCCACGTAGGGCGTGTAGTCGAAGGTGGCTGTGTTCACACCAGAAGAAATACCGATGCCCGGGACGGACAAGAGCTTGGTACCCGGAGCGGCCGAGCCACCGATCATCGCGCCGTCGTTGGCGTAGATGTTCAGGTTCATCGAACCACCCAATGAGGCGGAGTAATAACCGAAGGTCAACTGCTGGAGGGAATATCCTTCGGAAGGAAGAACGATCTGGTCACCGTACTCGTAACCGCGGTGGCCGTTGGAGATGGCAGTTCCAACACCGTAGAACTCAGAGGAGGTTCCGGCGGTTGAATAAATGGTTCCGGCAAACGCCGAGGACGTTGCGAGGGCGACAGCTGCGGCGGCAGCAAGAAATGAACGCTCAATCATGGTCAGATAATGGTTAGGTTGTGACGGAGGACAGCCCCCTTGGTGACAGGTCCTTTTCGAAGTGTTATCACTAAAATAGAGTGGGTGGTCAAGCGA
>JBDKKQ010000395.1:0-11673 GCA_039796015.1 Verrucomicrobiota bacterium | reverse complement strand
ACCTACAAATCAGAAGTCCTGCGAAAAGGTATCCATCTCCTGTCGCTGTCCATCCCGGTGGTGTACGCCATGATCTCCAAAGCGACCGCCTTGTGGATCCTCATTCCGTTGGCCTGCCTGTGCGTGGTCATCGATATTTTGGGTCACAAGAAGGGATGGATTCGCAACACCCTGCTTCGGTATTTCGAAACAGTGATGCGAAATCACGAACTAAAGATCGATGAGGTCCGACTCAACGGAGCATCCCACGTCCTCATTGCCGCCTGTGCCTGCGTCCTGTTCTTCCCAAAGATCATCGCCATCACAGCTTTTTCCATTCTCATCATCAGCGATATTTGTGCGGCCCTGGTGGGTCGGCGTTATGGGTCCCACCGTTTCTTGGACAAGAGCATGGAAGGAACCCTGGCATTTGCTGGGTCGGCCATCGGGGTCGTCCTCGTCATTGCCTCCATCATTTCAGCCCCCATTTCATTCGTGGTCATCGGGGTGGTCGCTGGGCTTGTTGGCGCTCTGGTGGAAAACATTTCGCCCCGCCTTCGGTTGGACGACAACATCTCGATACCCGGCAGCGTCGGCCTGACCATGCTCATCCTGACCTCCCTCATTAGCGGCGGCCCAACCACGCACTGACAACGATCCGACAGGCACTGGCCGGACGGTTCCACGGCCCAACTCCTGCCAGCCATTTAAGCAACGCGTTCACCCGCTCCACCCTCCACGGCCCTGATTGACCTTCGCACGACATGATACGCTTTATCCACGCGGCCGACCCTCATCTCGACAGCCCGCTTCAGGGACTCGAAGCACACGAAGGGGCCCCAGTTGAGGTGTTGCGAGGGGCGACACGACGGGCCTTTGAAAATCTGGTGAACCTCGCCATTGAGGAGTCCGTAGACTTCGTCGTCATCGCAGGTGACCTCTACGATGGCGACTGGAAAGACTACAGCACCGGCCTGTTTTTCCGCGCTCAGATGGTTCGACTCCAGAACAGGGGCACTCCGGTTTACCTGATCGCAGGCAATCACGATGCGGCTTCAGTCATCACCAAGAAACTCAGTTTGCCCGAGAACGTACACGTTTTCTCAACTCGGACGACCGAATCGCTGGAAGTGGTAGGGCATCCGGTAACCATTCATGGACGAGGCTTTCCCAACCGCGCCGTGCCAGAAAACTTAGCAACCGAGTATCCTATGGCCGTCCCGAACCGCTTCAACCTGGGGTTGCTGCACACCAGCCTGACAGGACGACCCGGGCACGATACTTATGCCCCGTGTTCGGTGGCCCAACTGCGTGAGAAGGGTTACCAATATTGGGCTTTAGGTCATATTCATCAGCCCGAAGTGATCAACGAGGACCCGTGGATTGTCTTTGCCGGAAACTGCCAGGGGCGGCACATCAAGGAGACAGGCGCTCGAGGTTGCCGTCTGGTGACGGTGAGTGATTCCCTCCATGTTGAAGGCGTTGAGTGGCGCAGCTTAGACGTCGTCCGCTGGGCGGAACTCAACATCGATTTGAGCGGTGTCGAAACTGAAACCGAGGCTACCCGTCTTGTGAGTGACGCGATGGGAAAAGCAGTAACAGCCGCCGAAGGACGCCTGGTTGCCGCCCGGATAATCCTCTCCGGAACAACTCAATTGCATGGCTCTCTGCACCGCAATGATGAGCACTGGAGCGCTCAATTCTTGGCAAGCGCGCAAGACCATGGTGCTGACGCCATCTGGATAGAACGCATCAAAGTGTCCACCTCTCCGGTCTATGACCTCGCTGAGTTGGCTGAGAGAGATGCTCTCACAAAGATTGTCGTGACGAATCTCACTGCGACCCACGACCAACCGATTCTCTTACCTTCAGAAATTGAGGAAATGCTCAGCGTTCTGCCGCTTGAGATCCGCACCCAAGTCGAAGACGAATTAAACGGCGAACAACGAGCAACAGTGCTGAGCGATGTTCGCGCCATCATCTTGGACGCTTTGGCCACCAATGGAGGGCAGAACTAGTGAGACTTCAACGCCTACAAGTCCCCGCTTTCGGACCCTTCACCCACCTCGACTTTCAATTTCCTGAACAGTCGTGCGACCTCCATGTCATTTACGGTGCTAACGAGGCGGGCAAGAGCTCGTTGCTCAGAGCCATCCGAGACTTGCTCTTCGGGATTCACGGACAGTCTGCCGATAACTTTCTTCATCCCTACCCCAACCTCCGAATCCAAGGTGAGATTCGCAACCGCGCCGGCGACCAGTTGGTTTTTCAGCGACGCAAAGGCAACAAAAACACCTTGCTGAAAGAAGACGGCACTCAGTTACCCGACAATGCCTTGGCTCCATTTATCGGCAGCATAGATCAACCCTACTTTTCGGCGATGTTCGGCCTCGGTGCCCGTGAGCTTCAAGATGGGGCTCAGGAACTCCTTCGCGGTGAGGGCAATATTGGGAACGCCCTTTTCTCTGCCAGCCTGGGGGGAACGCCCGTTCAGAAAATCGCGGAGTCGCTGCAACAGGATGCTGAGCGACTCTTCAAGGGTAACACTCGGACCCACGTTTCAATCCGCCCTGCGGCGACACGCTATAGGGAACTCCTCAAGCAAAGCCGCGAATCGATGGTCAGTCCTGAAACCTGGGACAAGTTGGATAAGGAACTGACGGCGGCCGAGACCACGAAGAAACTTCTCGAAGCAGATATTTTAAAACTAGACCGGGAGCTTCAATGGATCTCCCGCTGTCAAGACGCCCTCCCCACGGTCGGAAGCCTCATCGAAGAATCGCAAAAGCTTACCAAGCTTCCAACCCTGCCAGAATTGGCGAGCGACTTTACACCCCGAGCGCAGACAGCCCGCCAGGCAGCAACGACCGCTCAGGCTCAAGTGCAGAACCTGACGGCCGAAATCGCCAAACTTCAGGCTCAGTTGCAGTCCTGTGCGACGGATCCCGCTCTTTTAGCCCTCGCCGACGACATCGACCAGTTGCATCAAGACGTGGGCGTCTATCGTGAGCACAAAGGGAGCCTCACCAATGCCCAAGCACAGCTCGCTGGGCTTGAGCCGCTCATTCGGGCAGGCATGGACAACTTGTTGCTGGCTGGAGAATTCAGCACTTTGGCGAAGCACCGGATTAGCACTCCAGTTCGGTTAGCCTGCGAAGAGGCCGCCAAGGCTTTGAAAACTGCCATGGCCGACCAACAGGCTAATTCCCAGATGGCGGAAGGCCTGGAGGTGCAGAGGACCGCACGGGAATCTGAATTAAAGTCTCTACCCGAACCCGACTTGGCTGGTCTCCGTGAGGCTTTGGCTATGGCCGCCGAGGCGACGGATGCAGACCGAACATTCCATGCAAATCAATTGGAGGTTGAGCGCCTGACTCGAGAAACAACCGACCTGCACTCACACATTGCTGGGGCTCCTTCGGACATGGATTCATGCGCTCGCCTGAGGGTCCCGGCCAATGCCACCATCCGGAGCTATCGCGAGCGGCTGGATTCCTTCAAGCGCGCCATTAAAGACGAAGAAGACAAAATCACGGCAGCCAAAAAGACGGCTGAAGCGATTCATGCCGAACTCGTGCGACTACAACGTCTTGGCCAACTGCCTACCGATGAAGCGCTCCGCCAAAGCCGAGAGCATCGTGATCATGGTTGGACCCTAGTGCTGGCAGACTGGAAAGGGGGCGGCACCCAAGAGGAATTAATTGCCGGTTTGCCCCTGGACCAAGCGTTCCCACTCACAGTCCAAAAGGCCGACGGCATTGTGGATCAACTCCGCTTCGAGGCCGAAGCCGTGGCTCAAGCCGAGGAGAAACGAGCGCAGTTGGGCGATCTCGCAGTCCAGACGGACGCAAGTCGGACCAAAAGCACAGAAATCCAAGGTGATTGGGATGCATGCCTGAAGGCGTGGGATGCTGAGTGGTCCGACTGCGGAATCCGCCCTCTTTCGCCCCTGGAAATGGAGGAATGGCGCACGAACTGGACCGATTTCAGGGACCGCCTAGGAAAACTCAGGAGTGCCGAAGAGGCCCTGAAGCAGAAGGCTCAACAAATTAAGCAGGCCAAGAAGAGCCTCGCGGCAGTTCTTGGTCAGTCCGAAGAGAAAGCCTTTTCCCTTCTCTTCGCAGCGGCCAAAAAGCTCGTCCAAGATGGCGAACAATCGAAGGGTCAGCGCATCGAGTTGGATAAACAGCTGGGCAGCTCGAAGAGTGAACTCGCAAAATTGGAGACCCATCGCGTTCGGCTCATCGAGGCTGTCAGGGTCTCAACGACCCATTGGATCTCACACTGTGTCGCCGTAGGCTTGCCCGAAATCACCTCGCCCGAGGTGGGCCTCTCTATTCTGCAGGAGCGAAAAGAACTCCTCGTCAAATTCGATGACTGGCAGAAGTTGTCTGGGACCGCTCAATTGCTGACAGCGGCTATTTCCAAGTACGAAAAGAGTGTCTCCGAGAAATCAGTCTCACTCGGAATCAAGGCTGAGACCACCGAAGCTCTCGAATCGGCTCTTTGGAAAGCCCTCGCCGAAGCCCGCAAATCCCAACAGCGCCAAGATCAATTGGCCGAGCAAATCAAAGAGAAGAGCGATGATTTAGCGGATGCCCAAGCGCTGGTTTTAAGGACAGAACAAGCGCTCCTTGACCTCGTCAAGGTGGCGGGCCTCATCGACTCATCAGACCTAGAATCGTTTCTGGCTCACCTCGAACAGCATAAGTTTCTCCAGACTCGGATCGACAGCTTGCGAACCACTCTCAGCGGCCTTGCCCGGGGTCAGGCAGTGGATGAGTTTGTGGCCAAGGTTCGGGCCGAAGACCCTGACCAACTGGCCGAAAGGAAACCCAACGCAACCGCAGATAAGACCGAAAAGGAATCTGCCTTATCCGCCAATCGAGAAATCGTGTTCCGACTGGGAAACGAGAGGAGGGCTTTGGAAAAAGCCGGCGATGCCGCCGCAGACTTTCGTCAGCAGGCCGAATCCTGTGCGGCCAGTTTAAAACACGACGCTGCGCGTTTTCTACGCCTCCGCCTTGCGACCCACCTTCTGGAGACGCAAATCGAACAGTTCCGAAAGCAGAATCAAGGCCCCCTTCTTCAAAAATCAGGTGTGGCGTTCCAAGCGATTACTCGAGGCGCGTTCAGCGGTTTAGGTGCGGAATTTAATGCGGACGATGTCCCTGTCCTAATGGGACTTCGCGCAGACCAGACCCAGGTTCCAATTGAAGGGTTAAGCGATGGAACTCGCGACCAGTTGTACCTAGCGCTTCGGCTTGCGGCGCTCGACCGCTATCTCGAGGACCACGAACCGATGCCACTCATTCTCGATGACCTGCTGATCACCTTCGATAATGAGCGGACAAAGGCGATCCTTCCGCTCCTCGCCGACTTGGCTGGGCGAACCCAAATACTGCTGTTCACGCACCACGAACATCTTGTCGAACTGTGCCGTCAAACCCTTGGGGAGAATCAGTTCCAACTTCACCGGCTCTAGACCCTGTCAGGAACCCAGCCGGCCCATGTTGTGAGTAGCCGACACCATGGGTGCTAAACAAACCTCTCCAAACGGATTTCCAATCCCTTCCACAACCGGATACTTAGCCAATTCAACGAAAACAATTTGCGTTATCTTTGATCTCGTACGAGTGGTTCCCAATTATGGAGCCCAATCATTTCAAACTTCTCAGCAAACTCTGCTTTGTTCTCGGCTTTGCCTCCATTATCGGCTCCATCGCCATCTGGTTTCTCACAGGTGGTCAGGCGACCGAAACGCAGGCGCACGGTGAACGATTCGGCATCTTTGTCGGACTGTGGGCGCCGACTTTCTTCATCCTCTCAAACCGCTTCGATCGTTTCTCTGAGAAAGCAGCCTGATCGTTTGGGAACCACGGATGAACCCAATCGCCGTGTTCGATTGCCCAGAACAAAGCGGGGGACGCCGGGTCAGGAGACCCGGCCTACATGGGGCACCGCGGGTTGGTCGGAACGTTGTAGGCTCGGTACCCTTACCGGGCGGCCTACAGGAAAACTAGGGCCGCTCGTAGCGGCGCCAACCGGGGGTTTCCTCGACTTCAACAGGCCCTCGCGGCGCGTGCATGAGGAAGGCTTCGACGGGATACCGTCGCAGTCGATCAAACCCCGAATCGGGCCCCAGTACGCTCAAGACCTTGGACAATGCGTCCGTGGTCATGGCCTCTGAGCCAATTAAGGTTACTTGGCTCGGATGCGTCAGCGCCCATCCTGTCCGGGGATCCACGAGGTGCGAGTAGCGAACCCCGCCCAGCTCGACCCGTTGGAATCGGTCGCCGGATGTCACCAAGGCCAGATCCTTGAGCCAAACCACCCGACCCGGCGGCGCGTTGGTTACGTCTAATTCTCCGATCTCAATCTTCCAGCCCGACTGTCCCGGCGGCGATCCGGCCGCGAAGAGGTCTCCTCCCCCGGACACCAGCGAGCAGCGGACTCCCCTCGCCTTAAGCACGCGGGACGCTTCATCCAACGCATATCCCTTAGCAATCCCACCCAAATCCAAGCGCATCCCCGGTACCATGAGGCGCGCTGTGCGTCGACCCGTGGCATCCCTTCCCAGCACCACGTTCCGCCATCCCGTGGCTGCCCGCGCTGCGACCACCTTGGATTCTTCGGGCAATACCCGCTGACGCCGGGCTCGTTTCCACACATCCACCAGAGGACCCACCGTGATGTCAAAGGCCCCATCGCTCATGCGAGACACCTCCTGCGCCCGCTCCAGCACTCGGGCAAGGTCGGTACTCAGGGGCACCACCGCGCCCGATCCAGACGTCTTAGACAAGCGGCTCAACTCCGAGTCCGCCTCATAGTCGCTGAGACTACGATTCAGGTCCGAAATTCGTTGGAAGGCCGCAGCCGCCGCCACATCGCCGGAGGCCTGATCCTCCGCATAAAGCACGAGGCGAAAGGGCATCCCCATGTGGGTCTGGCGGTATTCACAGCGCACCCGTTGAGCCGGACGGGTCTGGCAACCGGTCCCTACAAAACTGAGCATTAGCGCCAGGCATCCGACGGCAGTCAGGGTCGACCGGCTCCATCGGGCCAACAGCAAGACTCTCAGGTGCGGGATCCACGATGCAAACCCTGGAGTTCTTTTGGCTCGTGCCGTCTTCCCGGATGGGTTCATGGATGTTCCTGCTGCACCACGGTGGTCGGCTCGGATCGAGGCTTCACCTTTTCGGTGTAGGTAATGACTCCGGCCCCCAAGACGATGAGGCAAACACCTATCCACCGGAGAGGACTGACCGTCTCATGCATGACAAAGCGCGCAGCCAAGGTCGTGAGCACAAAACCGAGGGAGGTCAGGGGCCACACAAAGCTCACATCCCCCTTGGATAAGAGGTAAAGCAAACACCCGAAGAACGCCGCCTGAAACCCCACTCCGACCAACAACGGGACATTGGTGAAACCGGAGCGGATGAGTCGCAGGATCTCAGACACACTCACGCGGTCCATCTCGCCGATCTCTTTCAAGCCTCGGCTCAAGAACACGACCCCAATGGCCTCCATGCAGAGACCCATTAGCAGAACCAAGATCAGACGACTCATAGACAATCAGAATACCGGCACAATTGGATCCCCCGCGACTCGATGACCTCGCGCACTCGGGGGCTGAGCAACGCCTCCAACTCATGCCGGTGGGCGTCCTCGTCGGCATGACAGTACAGCTCCCAGGTCCCGGGCTGAAGCTCCGGCAAGAGCCTGAGCAAATAGTCTTCGGTCACCCGGCTGTTCTGGAGCAAACCGTAGGTGCAGCCGGCGTGACGCAACTCGTGGCGAGCCAACAACGGTTCGCAACGGCGCGACAAGGCCCCAAAAACCCCCGCATGGGACAGCCGATACAAGTACTCTCCGGACGCCAGTCGGAGGTTTTGGATCAACGGATCCCGAGTCAGGCGAACCGAGCGAACTCCCAATGCTTTCGCGTGATCCAGCAGCACGCGGAACACCCCGGGATGCAGGTGAAAGTTCAGGTGACCGTTGACGTGATCCAATGCGAGCCCGGTGGCACGAAATCGTTCAAATTGGGCCAGGAGTTCTCGTCGCACTTGCTCGTTCAGCCCCGGTGCAAAAAAATAACGCAGACCGGCCAATACGGGCCGATCGGTGAACCGGCCACGCTCATCCACCAACCCGGGGATCTCTGTCGGGGGCAACACCGAGCGACCGCAAACGAGCACCGAATGCAAGCCCACGCCGAGTTGGGGATTGGCCCTCGCGATTTGCACGGCTCCCTCGGCAGCATCGCCGGCCACCATCAAGCTGGCTGAAGTGAGGATTCCCTCCCGATGGGCTCGCTCGATCGCCCGGTTGGCGCTTTCAGAAATCCCGAAGTCGTCGGCGTTGACGATGAGTCGGATGGGAGCGTGTCTCGAAATCATGGGCGATGCTCCTCGCGGCCAGACAACTTCTAGGCGCCATAGCCCGTAACCCGAAGTCCCAGGCGAGAACGCACGACCGCGTTCAGGATAATCCCGATCTTCCGAGCACGGGTCAGGCGAAGAGGGGTCTCCTCCAAAACGTGAAAACGGGATTTCTCCAAACGCTCCAACAGACGCCAATAAACATTGCCCATCAACTCTGCCGACACCATTGAGGCACGCTCGGAAACCGGGAGTACTTCGCGAGCTTTCTGATAATAGCGTCGGGCTCGACCATCAACTTCTAAGGCCAACTGATGGAAGCGTTCAGACCATTCGCAGCGGAGAATTTCTTCAGGAAGCACCCGGAATCGCTGCAAATCTGACAACGGCAGGTAGATGCGGCCCCGGGCGGCATCATTGCCGACATCGCGCAGAATGTTGGTCAATTGCAACGCCTTACCCAACGCATCGGCATAGGCTCGGCACGCCGGATCGGTGTAGCCAAAAATCTCGATGCTCAACAACCCGACGACACTCGCGACACGGTAGCAGTACAACTCCAGGTCGGCCGGGTCTTGGTAGCGGGTCTGAACCAAGTCGGTTTCGACCCCAAGGATCAGTTCGTCAAACAAGCGGAAGGGCAGCCGATAAGTGTGGATGTGGGGGGCCAATTCGCGGTTCACCTCCATCGACGGTTCCCGACCCTCACACGCTGCAGAAATGTCCGCCCGCCATGCAGCCAAGGTTCTGCGGCGTTGGTCTACCGGGATGGAATCTTCGTCGGCCGCGTCATCCACCTGGCGGCAGAACGCATACAATGCCGACATCGCTGCACGCTTCTCGGGCGTCAACAAAATGAAGGCCAACGCCAGGTTGGAGGCGCTTTTCTGTGTGATCTGCTCCGAAACGCCTGAATTCACAACTCCGTCGGATTAAGATTTCCAGAACCCTTGGCGGGGAGCCCACCCGTGTCGGACAAGGACGGATTGCGTGGGCGATCCTTGCTATGACGACGACGGCGGCGGCGGCCAGATCCCTTGGCCTCGTTGATCACCCCTCGAGCGTTTTGTTTGTCGGATTTCCGAAAGAACACGGCCCAAATCACCCCGACGGCCAGAACTGCCAGCCCGGCGAAAATGGCAACCGTGGAACCACTAACGGCCTTCTGGGTTTCAGAATTGAAGCCCGACGGCAATTGTGACGCCGTGGAGTCAGCCAGCATTAGCATCGAATGGGTGAACAGTGAACTCATCGAACGGGAGAGCCTGTTCCGGTGTCCGCGTCTTCGTCAACGCCGCCGTCCACACCCAAGCCCAGTCGACCCATGCGGTACCGTAACGAATGCCTCGACAAGTCCAACCCGGCGGCCGCCTTGGACAAGCTGCCATCGCTGGCCTCCAGGGCATCGAGAATCATCTCCTTTTCAAAGCGCAGCAGCGCCTCGGGCAAGGAGCCTCTCCTTGAAGAACCGCTCTTTTCAACCGGACCATCTCGCAAGCGGGACTCCACCTCGAAGTCCGGGAGACTCGCTGGCTGAATGAATTCTGAAGGCTCAAGAATCACGGCCCGCTCAATCACGTTGCGCAACTCGCGCACGTTACCCGGCCAACTGTGGGCCTGCAGTGCATGCATGGCCAATGGCGAAATATCCTTCACGGTGCGACTCAACTTGAGAGCAAACACCCGCAAGAAATTCCGGGCCAGTAACGCAATGTCGGTGCCTCGTTCGCGCAGCGGCGGCGGCCGGAACTGCATGACATTGAGACGATGAAAGAGGTCTTCGCGGAACTCCCCCTTCTTGATGGCATCGACAATGTTGCGATTGGTCGCAGCAATGAGACGCACTTGGACCCTCAGTTCCTGAGTCCCGCCCACGCGGGTAAAGGAGCCATCCTCAAGGAAACGCAATAGCTTGGCCTGAAGCGGACGACTCATGTCACCAATCTCGTCCAAGAAAATTGTACCGCCGTCGGCCTCCTCCACATACCCCCGCTTAGTCCGATGGGCTCCGGTGAAGGCTCCGCGTTCGTAGCCAAAGAGCTCCGACTCCAGGAGCGTCTCCGGAATGGCCGCGCAATTGAGGCGCACATAATGAGCCGAAGCGCGGCGACTGTGAAAATGGATGGCCCCGGCAATGAGTTCTTTGCCTGTGCCACTTTCACCCAAAATCAACACCGTGGCATCCGTCGGCGCCACCGTCTGGATCAGTTGGCGCAGCTCCTGCATCTTGGGAGAATCGCCGACGATGTTCTCGATCCGAATGCCATTGCCGGCGCGGGCTTTGAGAGCGGCATTTTCGGCCAATAGCCGGTGCCGCTCGGCGCAACGGCCGACTGCGTGCAGCAGTTCATCCGGTTCGAAGGGCTTGGCCAAGTAATCGGTCGCTCCCGATTTGATGGCCTCTACAGCGAGCTTGGGAGTGGCATAGGCCGTGATCATGATCACCGGCAGATCGGGCCGTTTCTCGGCCACCATCTTTAGAAACTCATAGCCACTCATCCCTCCCAATCGGGCGTCGGTGATGACCATGAAGAAGGTCTCCTGCTGGATGAGCTTCAGGCCCGCTTCGGCAGAATCGGCCAGACGAACCTCATACGACTCCCCCTCCAGCACCGTCTGGAGCGAAAGGCGCATATTCTTCTCATCATCGACAACCAACAAAGGAGGCAATTTCATCTCAGTCTCATCAAGGTGCGTGCTGGAAGGGTGATGGTAAAGGTCGCGCCGGTGCCAGAATCCGATTCCACCCGAACACGGCCTCCGTACATTTCACTGGTGTGCTTGACGATGGTCAGTCCCAGACCAGTGCCGCGATCTTTGGTGGTGAAATACGATTCCCAAATCCGACCCATCACCTCGGCGGGGATCCCAGGACCCGAATCTCGAACGGTGACCTGGATTGCATAATCTGGGGCCGACCGTGCCGTGATCCAAATCTCACCGTTTTGCCCCATGGCTTCACGGGCGTTTACCAGGAGATTGGTGAATATCTCCATGAAGTGCCCACGCTGGCCTAGGAGAACAGGCAATGCCGGCGGAATGTCCAGATGGACTCGAATGGAAAAACCCGCCCCCGGCGGGAGCGCGATGGCCAAGGACTGTTCAAGGATTTCGGCAATGGTGACCCGCTCCACGCGCCCCTCCACCAACCGAGCGTAGCCCATCAAATCAGTGATGATCCGGTCGGATCGGGCCACTTCTTCCCGGATGATAGCGATTTGCTGGGTGATGGTTTTCCCCTCGCGAACGGTCTTCTGCAGCGTGTAGGCGGCGTTGTTAATGATCCCGAGCGGATTCTTGAGTTGATGCG
>JBDKKQ010000394.1:0-12539 GCA_039796015.1 Verrucomicrobiota bacterium | reverse complement strand
CTGAGTGCCGCGAATTGCACTGCGACCTGAATCACCGGCCTTTCCAACGGCGGCGCAAGTCCATCAGTTGTCGGGTGGCCCGGAATGATAGCCAGTCTAAGCCCGGGGGCCGCGCTGGTAAGGGGCGTCGGGGAAGGGGAGGTTGGCTGGCGATGTGCCTCAGGAATGCGGCGAAGGTGGCCCGGTACACCGCCGAGGCATGGCCGTGGACGCGGTCACTCGCCCGGCGGCGGACGGTTTCAATGCGCGCGGTTGGCCATCGGGCCAGATCGCTGATCAATGCGGCCAAGGCCGCTAGGTCGCCGGCCGGATAAGCCAATAGGGGATCGACCTCCGCGGCATAACGGTCACCGCCGCTACCAATGGCCGGGTGGATGGGGATCACGCCGGCGGCCATGGCTTCGAGCAGCGCTATGGGTGTGCCTTCGTAATCGCTGACGAAGAGCAGGGCGTCCCAGCTCGATAGAATGCTCCAATACTCGGCGCCCGATTTTCGACCGTGAAAAACGAACCGCTTTCGATCGGGTAATTGCCTCTCCAGCCACGCTCGTTCGGGTCCATCACCCAGAAATTCGAGTTGGTATTGGATGCCTGCTGCATCCAATCGGTTCACCAGTTCAGGAATGCGGTCGATGCGCTTCTGTTCGTGGGCCAGGCGGCCACAGAAACCCAGGCGGAGCGGGGAACCCCACGGGCGGTTCGGCCTAGGCAGGTCGGCGGGTGGGTCGATGGGATACAGTACCCGGAGTAACCGGTCGGGAGACAGGTCTGGCCGGGCTTGCATCACGCGCTCGGCGATGCGGTCGTTGACACAGGCGAAGCCGTCGGCCCAGTGAGCCCGGGTTTGCAACTGCTCTTCGAGCCCGGGCGTGTCGCTGTGTAAGTACAAGATGCGGCGGGCCGGCGGGAACAAGTCGTCGAAATACGGCCAACCCCAGGTCGTGTGGTAAACGACCACGTCGGCCTGCCAGTTGGGCACGGCTTCAGAAACCCGTCGGCGCGCTTGCCGAATAGATAAGTTGTCCCGGAAACCCAAGAATCGAGCGCGAGGCCAACCGGGCGCAGGATCTTCCCAGAAGACGAGGAACCGCGAATCAATCCCTTGGTCCGCATCGGTGTCATGGTGAGATCGCAACACCGACTCGACGCCTCCGAGTCCCGCGAACTGGGTGCCCAACGACAGCGCCTTCAATGGGGACGGCGGGGGCGACTCAGTCGGCCTCATGCACAGGTGCGTTGGGAGTTTTGGGAATGAGTTGAACCCAGACCCGGCCGTCTTGAATTCGGGTGGGAAAGGATTGCAGGGGTTTGTCTGGCCGTGTGAGGCCGACACCGCTGCGGGCATCGTAGGCCCAACCGTGCAGTGGGCAGTGCAAGGTGCACCCATCCAAGTACCCAGAACCCATGGATCCGCCACGATGCGGGCAGGCGTCTTCGACCGCATGGAATCCATCGTCCAAGCACACGAGGGCGATTCGGACGCCCCGGGCTTCGATGGTTCTGCAATTTCCCGGGGCCAAGGTTCCGGCCTCGGCCACATCACACCACGTGTCCATGGACCGAGATAGCCACCGCCGCCGCCCCGAATGCAAGCTCACCGAACAGAACCCGCAGTGATACTGAAGAGGTTGCCACTTGGCATCAGCCGTTCCGAGAGTAACCTTTGGGGTACTGCCTACCATGATGCGCCATGTTTTGTCTGGGCTTTGCCTAGGAATCCTCACTGCGGTCGCCCAGAACGGTGACAAACCCGGAGAGGCCCAACGCGAAGTAGTTGCCGCGGACCGAATCCCCCCGGCTCCGGTGCTCTCACCCGCCGACCAAATCCGCACCTTCCGTCTGCCGCCCGGATTCTCGGCGGAGGTCGTGGCCGCTGAACCGCTCGTCCATTCTCCCGTGGCGGTGGAGTTTGATCCCCAGGGGCGGCTTTGGGTGGTGGAAATGATTGGCTACATGCCCGACCAAGAGGCGCGGGGTGAATCTAATCCCACGGGTTCCATCGTTATCCTCACTGACACCGATGGCGATGGCCGCATGGATACCCGCACAGTTTTCGCCGACCATCTCGTGATGCCGCGTGCCATCCACCTGACCCACGGTGGAGCTCTCGTGGCCGAGCCACCCAAATTATGGTGGATGAAGGACACCAACGGCGACGGCAAAGCCGATGAGAAGATTCTCGTGGCCAGCGACTACGCCACCCAGAACGACCCGGCGCTGGGGCTGAAATCCAATCCAGAGCACGCCAGCAACGGGCTGCTGCGCAACCTCGACAATTGGATTTACTCGGCCGATCACACGGTTCGCTTTCGCAACACCTCCGGCTCGCCGCCGACTTGGATCCGTGAGGAGACAGTCACGCGCGGCCAGTGGGGCATTAGCCACGACGACTCGGGCCGGTTGTTCTACAACTCCAACTCCGATCAAATTCGCGGCGACCTGTTGCCGACCCATTATCTGACCCGGAATCCGAATCTAAAATCTCCAGTCGGAGTGAACGCCCAGTTGGCCAAGTCCCAACAGGTTTGGTCGGCGCGGGTGAATCCGGGCGTGAACCGGGGCTACCAGCCCAACACGCTCACGGCCGAGGGAAAGCTTGCCAGCTTCACGGCGGCCTGCGGACCGCTGGTGTATCGCGGCAATCAGTTTCCCGAAGATTTCCGGGGCGACGTGTTCTTGTGCGAACCGAGCGCCAACCTCATACGCCGCAACAAGCTGACGGAACAAGATGGCGTGATCACGGCGACCAACGCCTACGACGCCGACGAGTTTTTAACGTCCACTGACGAGCGCTTCCGTCCGGTGAATCTCCAGAATGGTCCCGACGGGGCTCTCTATGTGGTGGATATGGCGCGTGGACTCATCCAACACCGGATTTACCTGACCAGCTATTTGCGCAAGCAAATCGAGTCGCGAGGGCTGCAGGCTCCGACCGACTTGGGGCGCATCTACCGCATTGTCCATTCGGGAACCTCGCCCGATCGCACGGCGCGACTGCCACAAAAACCATCCAATCGAGACCTGATGGTCCGCCTATCCAGTGCCAATGGGTTCTGGAGGGATACCGCCCAGCGCTTGCTGGTGGAGAACCCCACGTCCGAGTCGGCCGAGGCCTTGCAACAACTGGTGTCTCAACGGGACTCAAGGCCTGCGGTGGTGCGTCTCCAGGCGCTCTGGACACTCGAAGGGCAGGGGAGGTTGAGCCTGGAAACCCTTCTTTCGGCCCTCGACGATCCGGATTCTAAGGTGCGTTCTGCTGCGTTCCGAATCACCGACAGGCTGCCCCCAGGCCCGGTGCGGGATACCGCTGTCGAACGCCTGGTCCAACGCGCTCCAACGGTCCGTGGCGACGCCCAGATCGCCCTGCTCTGTTCTCTGGGAACGATCGGCACACCGGCAGCCGACGCGGCCATGCGATTTTTGCTAATGACCGGTCCGTCGACGCCGTTGCGTCAGGATGCTGCGATTAGCGGGCTCAAGGGGCGCGAGTTGGCGTTCCTGACCCAATTGCTCAGTGACGCCCAGTGCGGGCCAGACAAGCAAGATCACGCTCCGTTGGTGTCTAAGTTGGCGCGATGCGTCGGGGTCTCGGGACGTCCCACTGAAATTGCAGCGGCGTTGAACTTGGCGGCCAAACTCAAGGAAAACGAGTGGCCGTTGCCGGCCTTGCTCGACGGATTTGTTGGCCTCGTTCCGGTGGCTAGCAAGGGGGCTCCGGCTCCGCGAATTAAGCAAACAGAGTTGACCGCTGAACCCGATGGATTGGCGACACTGCGTCGTTCCACCAATGCGGTGATTGTTGGGCGAGTCCAAAAGATTGCGTCGCTCTACTTTTGGCCGGGTAAATCAGCCAGTGCTGACACCTTGGCCGCCGCCAACGTGCAAGCCTTGCCGCCGATCGCCAAAGCCAGCTTCGACCGAGGCCGTGAGATTTATCCCACTATTTGCGGCGCGTGCCACCAACCCCATGGGAATGGTCAGGAAGGCTTGGCTCCGCCGTTGGTAGACTCTGA
Organism: Verrucomicrobiota bacterium; assembly: GCA_039796015.1. GTDB lineage: Bacteria > Verrucomicrobiota > Verrucomicrobiia > Limisphaerales > UBA9464 > SXXZ01. Next base: position 8,526 of record JBDKKQ010000394.1, on the reverse strand, counting down.
GTGGGTTCTGGGTTCAGAACAGCGCCTGATCCGGGTGGTTCTGCATGGCATGCGGGATGCCATCACGGTCAAAGGTGTCCGCTACGAGCTGAACATGCCGGCCTTGGCTGAAGCCCTGGACGACGCCCAGATCGCCGACTCCTTGACGTACATCCGTCGCGAATGGGGCCACGCTGCAGCGCCGGTCTTAGCCGAGGCCGTTAAAACCGTCCGGGCGCTCGAATCGAAGCGCGAGGATTCGTGGACGCAGGCCGAACTGCAGAAGATTCCGTGACGCAACGGTTCTTTGGGCGGTGCTGACCGAGTGGATTGATCGAAACCACGGAGGACGATTTCACTCGTAAAGACGTCGTTTTCGGGACTACCGGCTAGATGCACAATGTGTGTTATATTCACTTGAGTGGTCGAGTCTGCTTCCTTGAGTGTTGAGGGTTTTGTTCCCTGCAAATGCTCTACGACCGATCAAACACGTTGGATTTAGCCCGACAAGCCTCCTAGGCACAGACAGCTCCTCGGGCGGTCCGTGTCTGCGGACGTGGCGCTTTCGGAGAAATCGCCCCACCTCGGAGGTGTCTTGGTGAGGCTGAGTTGATCGCGGTCATCCGGGATTTAGCCTGATGAGCCTACTCGCACCGATGAGATTGGACCGGTCTTCGCCTAAGTGCTCACAGACCCAGCAGCATCGAAGGATTGGAGCGGTCTTCGCCTAACTGGAATCGCGGGAAAGCCTTGAGCGAGATGGTCAGCGCCACCGTGAAGTCTTGAGGCCCGATTCGGTTCTCACGCAGTCGGAAGCCCAGTCCAACGGTCCAACTTCGCAGATCTCGATAGACTTGGTACTGCTGCTCCTCAAGTGTTCCGTCGCGAGCCTCAAACTGGTGCACACCTCGGACCGCCCAGTTCTCGTTCAGTTTGGCGTGAAATCTACTGAAAATCACGTTGTTGCCCGCCCCATACAAGGTCCAGTCGTCGCGCAAGAATCGGTGTCCAATACTCCAGTCGAACCACTCGGTGGGCGACCACGTAGCCCGATGATTCGATTCCCGGAACTCGCGGGACGCCGTATTAAACCGGGTTTCGGAGGTCAGCGTCAGCCAAGAGCGCGGCGTGAAATCGACCTCGGAATAGAGATCCGAGAATTGGGTTTGATCGGTGCGTTGTTGGATGCGCCAGTCGCTCAAGAGGGACCAATTCAGGACGTTCTCCACCTGCTCTTCCCGCTTGGTTTGCACCTTGTTTCGAAGACCCAGTCGCACCGTGTTCTGGCTGTCTACCGAATCAATTTGCGTGTAGTCGGGAAAATGGATGGGCAACAACTTCGGGCTGATGAGTTCGCGGTCGAACTGAGGTAATTCGGTCGGGGTCCGATTGGGTTCTGGCACGAAGACATAGCTGAACTGGGGTTCAGCGATGTGGCGGGCCCCATTCATATCGAGGGCCGAACTGGAGAACGTAGGCCAGACTCTCGAGGCCTTGAACCCGACATCCACGCCGGTGTTAGCCACCCAACGCTCCTTGTCACTATTGATCGTGTTCAGACCCTCTGGGTCGCCGTAGTAGGTGGCCCGGGCGCCCAATCGAGGTGAGACATTGAGCCATCCACCGACCATATGAGGTGACACCAACTGATGGTAGGTATCGCCGCGAAAAGCCGCGTAGTTGGTGCCGCCTGCCAGTGCGTCGCGGTACCGCAAATAGGCTAGTGAACTGTCGCTCTCGTAATAAATCGGCGTCACTCCGATTTGCTGCCGCAAACCGCGCAGACGGACATCCGGCAGTCGCTCGACGGTCCGGAAGAATTCGTTGACCTGAGCGTGTGCCAGGAAATCGAGACTCCAATTTGAATTGAGTTGGGATAACTCGACGAAGGTCTTGGGCTGGGGATCGGTGCGGAATTCTCGCTCAAAGAAATCGCGAAGTACCATCGGGTCACTCTGGGCGCGCACGACACCCTTGAACTCGAAACCCGAATCATTGGTGAGCGAGTGCCGCAAATCGAACCGGTACCGGTCAGGATCGATGGGCCCGTTGAACGAACTGAGCTCGGGAGCCTGATCCTGGATGAAGTAAAACCCTCCCCTGCCCTTGCCCAAGTCGCCCAAATCATAGGACAGACGTGGCCCTCCACCGATGCCCCGGCGTTGGCGATAATCCAAGTCTACGACCGTCTCTAAATTCGTGCGTGAGAGCCAGTGGTAGCTGCCCAGCACGTAGGGTCCATACAAACTACGGTAACCCGGAGTGATGCTGAAAAAGTTGGGATGACGATCGGCCTTGCGGGTATACCACGGGAAATACATCACCGGCACCTTGCCGACGTAGAGCAACGCATCTTCAGCCGAAATGGTTCGGTTGCTGTCGATGCTCAGGGTCTTGGCCCGGATCTTGTAGCCAGGTTCTGCTGCGTCGTCCGTGGTCACTTCGCCACCGAGCACAACTTGATTGGTGCCGCCTTGGGTCACCGACAGTCGATCACCCCGAAGGAAGAGCGGACCCGCCCCAAAGCGGAAAGACCCGGCTTCCACGCGTTTCTGACGGAAATCAAAGCGAACCTTATGGCCTTTCCACCGGATGCGTTCGCCGGTTTCTCCCGCGTATTCAACGACGACATCTCCCTCGGCGGTGGCCTCTCCGGTTTCTTGGCTGAGTGTCACCGATTGTGCGCTGACCGCGCTGCCCATCCAGTGAACCACTACCCCATTCTTGGCCGAGGCCGTCCGTGCATCCGGACTCAATTCAACCTCACCCAGACCGTCCCGCGATTCGATGCGGATCGACGACGGATCGACGGCGGCAACCTTCGGAACCCCTTCCTGGGCCAAGGCCGTCAGCGTCCAGGCGACCCAGGCGCCAGTGCGGGTGAGCTTCATGTGGCCGACAGCGTATCGCGGGACCCCTCGCCGGAGCAATGCGCCAACGCAGTGGCCCAGCAGTTGATATCATGCCCACAAGTATCCCGTATCCAAAACCCTGAGACCTTGGGTGGGGCCTCCTTTGTAGACAGCCAATTTCTGCGGAACGCCGGACTGCCTCTCAATGCACCGCCTCGATCTTCACCGTGTGTGTGACCGAAACCTGGGCTTTGTGCCGGCAGATGTGAAAGGAGGTCAAGCCAGGGGCCGGTTCTCAGACCCTGCTCGAACTCGCATCGGAGGACCCAAGCCCCAAGTCTGTGACGTTTTGGGCCTCGGCGGCGGGAGGCCTCATCGGGTATCGTGTTTTCAATGGATGGATTCCTGCAGCAACTCCGCCGGCACTGGGCGGAGCGGTTCGGATCCGGGCCGCGGCACCTGGTGGTGGCCGTGTCCGGGGGCTTGGATTCCATGGTCCTTCTGCACAGCTTGGCCCGCCTGCGCCGAAAGTTTCCCTGGCAACTAACGGTGGCTCATTGCCACCACGGCCTCCGTGGGATCGATGCAGATGGGGACGCAGACTGGGTTCGAGCGCAGTCAGAGGCCTTGGGGTTGCCCTGTATCGTGGAAGAAGTTTCCGTCCGCGCGGCCGCCGAGGCTTCACGCGAGTCCCTCGAAATGGCCGCACGCCGGTTGCGACATGCCTTCCTCGCTCGGTCGGCCCTCTCGGTGGGGTCGGCCGATTCGATGGAAGTGGTCTTGGCCCATCATGCGCAAGATCAGGCCGAACTCATCCTCCTGCGGTTGCTCCGCGGAGCTGGTTCGGAGGGGCTGGCCGGCATGAAGGAACGCTCGCCGTCTCCGGCCGACCAGCGAGTTTCCCTGCTCCGGCCCTTCCTCGGCTTCGATCGGGGTACGCTAGAAGCCTTCGCCCGCAGCCAGGGAATTGGGCATCGCGAGGATGCCTCGAACCGGGATTTATCCATTCCCCGTAACCGCATCCGCCATCAATTAATCCCGGACTGGATGGCCCATCACAGCCCCGCCCTGCCCCGTGTTTTGGCGCGGATTGCCGACATCGCGGCGCACGAGTCGGATTACCTGCGGGAGCAAGCTCAGCGTTGGCGGGATTCATTACATCCAGAGCCTTGGGCGTCTCTGCACGTTGCGTTGCAGCGGGCCATCCTGCGAATGGAACTCATCGAGCACGGACGGAATGCCGAGTTCGAAACGGTCGAGCGGTTGCGTAGGGCCCGCTGCGGTTCGGTGGTGGACAAGCACTCGGTCGACCCTGCAGTTGCCTCCCGAGCCCCAGCGAACCTATTGAACCGAGCGGGACTCTCAGAAACGGTGGCGGTGGCTTTTCGCGGAGTGCGAGGTCAGCGAGTGTTGCCAGAGGGGAGCCTCTTTCGGTGGAAACGCCTGAAGCGCCCCCTGCCCTTCGGCCACGGCTGGGAACAACTCGATGCCACGACCGTCCCGGAAACAGCCACACTGCGTCACCGCCGGCCGGGCGACCGGTTCCAACGTCTGGGGCAGTCGAACACGGCGCGCCTCCAGAACCTCTTCATCAATCAACACGTGGCCGCTGCCGAGCGCGACCAACGATGGGTGCTCGACCTTGGAGACGGAAATCTGGCCTGGGTGGAAGGTTTTTCGGTGGGTGAACGCCACCGATTGACCCCCTCCACTGCGGAGATTCTGGCTATCCAAATCCAGAGATCGTAGCGCTCACCTCCACCCTTGGTTTCAGAACCCGACGGGCCTCGCCGGACCCGCGTAGGGTTCGGCTCCCTGTTCCCGAAAATCGGTGTGTTCCACCCGAAGCAGTTCAGCATCCGACACCGTGGGGGCTCCGATGAATCCGTGATAGCGCCCCATCCAATAGGCCAGCAACCAGGCGCTCGGTTCCACCACGTCTTGGCCGCCGGCGCCACCATCGGCTTGCATAAGCCAATGGTCCCAGCGCAAGGGTTCGGTCTCCCTAGGCGGGAAGGTTCGAGTCCCCCCTTTCAATGCGACATAGCCCGACGGTGTCCGCAAGTCGGTGCGGTGAGAGTTCTGGTAGGACCAGATCCGGAGATCCAACGGCCAACCGCGGAGGTGCTCTGCACTGGCCTCGGCCTCCGCATCATTGCCGGTCAGGGCACCGTAGAGGTAATTGAACCAGGCGTTCTGTTCGACGCGAACCACTTCGTGGCCCCGCTCATATCCCCGGCGGTAGAGTGCGCGCAAATCCGGGTTTTCCTCATAGCGAAGGAGGTTCCAGTAGCTCCAAAACGCCAACTCATCGAGGAAGTGCAGAATGCTGTCGGGCGGCGACGTGTTGCGGGCCCGCAGCGTGAACTCCGGATAACCCAGTCGAACCAGATCCTTGTAGGCCGCAGTGAACGTGGCGTCGCCCGTCCAACGTTCGGCTGTCTTGATGAAGGAGAGCAGCTCGACGGCCTGCAGGCCTCGATCGAACTTGCCTTCGTCTGTTTGAAAATACTCCGGATCCCAACGGCCCCAACGGGTGGGTTTTCCATCCACATCGATGAGTTTCCATCGATTGCGCACCAAATGTGAAGCGATTCGGGCCAACTGGCCTTTGGCTTGATCCACCTCCGCACCCTCCGCCACCAACTCCAAAAACAGTCCGAAGGAGTAGAACTGCGAGCACAGTTCATCGCTAGAGGTGTCGCCCTTCCATTCAAAGCGACCATCTTGCGTCTCGTGCCACTCGGCCGCATAGCCGCCAGAACCGTGGTCGGCTTGATGACCGACCTCCCCCTTGGCCCAAACCGATCGCGCCGGGAATCCAGAAATACCTGTCATTCCTTCGAGCCACCGAAGCGCATGGAACGTGTTGGTGGCTTCTTGACGGGCCTCCGGATCGCGAGTCACGGCGTACCGGTACACTTGCGCGGCCAGATAATTGCCACTGTAGCCGCCGTCATTATCACTAACTTCCCGAACCAAACGCTTTCGCGCCGGATCCCATTCCAACTTGTGGACGAAGCCCAAGCGCTTCTGGCCCCACTCTTCGAGATGCCGCTCATAATAGGCCGCCTTCTTGGCCAAGGTATAGGGCCGGTACTCGATGACCCCCAAGCCTCCGGGCGTGGCGAGGTAAACCGTTTGACCGGCCACGGCAATGCCCGTCACCCGCTCATCGGGCAGCCAGCGACGGCCCGCAAAATAATCAAATCGTCCGCTCACTTGGCGAATGGCGCCGCGGGAAGTGCCGATCCAAAGATCATTAGTAAACCCTGCAGCCAGACAGAGAGTGTCTTCGAACGGAAGCCCCTGTTCACCGCGAACCGAGGTCATGGACATGCCTCGCAGCACTCCCAGTCCACGATCGGTAGCCACCACCAACGCAGACCCATGGCTCAGCGCATCGCGAGTGGTCTTGGACGGGAGGGTGCCCCAGTCCCAGCCCAAATCAGACGGCCAAGTGTAAGCGTCTTCGCCTCCAAAACGGCCACGACTGTAGGGACTGATCCTCCCCGATCCCACGACGTAAATTAGGTCCTGGTGGGAGACTAGGCGTTGGATTTCAAAGCGGGCCTTGGCTTCGGAAAAAGATTCAAGCGCGTGGCCTTGGACGCGCAGCAGTCGGGATCCCACGGAGGCGAGAACCTCTCCGCGAAACTCTTGAATGTCGCTGACGGGAGACGTGCTGATTTGCCGCCAAAGCCCCGCCTCCCGCACCCAAAGCCCTGGAACACCGATGGCCCAAACTTGGTCCCGCGCCACCACCAGTCGCTGGACGGATTGGGTCATCCCCGTATCGGGTGCCCAATGGCGATCCTTTAAAGCAATCACCCCTCGCGCGGTTCCGACCAGCACTTCGCCTCCAGAGGCAACCACGGTGCTCAAAGCCACTTCAGAAGGCATCGTCCACCCGGCTTCCTGCAAGTAAGGTGCATCCGGGATAGTGGTGACCGATCGATGCACACCCGATAAATCAGCCCCGAACACGGTTTTTGAACCGATCAACAATAGGGCCAACCAGCGCCAACGTGAGAGCATCGGCCCATCAAGGCAGAGAAGCCCGTGGGAGCAAGTTGCAATGCCTCTAGCCGTCGGGTTGCCACCGGATGAAGAACCACGTAAGGTCTCCTCATTCGATGGAAAAGTTGCTGCTCATTGACGACGAAGTGGATGTTCAATACTCCTTCCGCCGGATCTTTGAGGGCTCAGATATTGAGCTTCATACCGCTTCCAGCGGTGAGGAAGGGCTCCGCCTCATTCCTAAGGTCAAGCCAGACTTGGTGCTCAGCGATATTCGCATGGCTGGGCTCAACGGCCTGGAAACCTTACGGCGGATCCGCCAGCTCGATCCTCAGCTTCCGGTCATCCTCATGACCGCCTACGGCACCACGCAGACGGCCATCGAGGCCATGAAGTTGGGCGCCTACGATTACCTGCTCAAGCCCTTCGATGTCCCTCGGCTCAAGCAGTTGGTGGCCAATGCGCTGAAGGCGGCGCGGGATACGAGGCAGACGGTTGCCATACGGCCGCAACTGGAGCAGCAAGACTACGAGTTGGGTGTGATCGGCCGCAGCGCTCCGATGCAGGAGGTTTTTAAGCTCATCGGTCAATTGGCCGCCTCGGATGCCACCGCGTTGATCACCGGTGAAAGCGGCACCGGTAAGGAATTGGTGGCCCGCTCCATTTTTCAGAATAGCCGCCGGGCCAAAGAAGCGTTCATGGCTATCAATTGCGCGGCCATTCCGGAGAACTTGCTCGAGAGCGAACTCTTTGGTCACGAGAAGGGAGCATTCACCGGAGCCACCGCCCAGCGTCCCGGTCGCTTTGAGCAGTGCCATCGAGGAACTCTTTTTCTGGACGAAATCGGCGACATGCCGCCAGCCACCCAGACCAAGATTCTGAGAGTTCTGCAAAACGGAACCTTCGAGCGGGTGGGCAGCAATACGACTCTCGTTGTCGATGTTCGGATCATCGCGGCGACCAACAAACCCCTAGAGGAAGCCGTTGCTCGCAAAGAGTTTCGGGAAGACCTGTTTTACCGACTCAACGTGGTCCGGGTTCACATGGCGCCCTTGAGGGAGCGTCAAGGGGACATCCGCCTGCTCATCGATTTCTTCCTGCGCAAGATCGGGGGCGCTGGTAACGGCTCCAAATCTATCGGCGAGAAGACCCTCTCGGTGCTGGAAGCCTACCATTGGCCCGGCAATATCCGTGAACTTGAAAATGTTTTGAGGCGGGCCGTTGTGGTCTCGAAGGGTGCGGCAATCCTTGAAAACGATCTGCCACCCGAAATCCTACAAACGGTTCGATCTGCTCCGTCGATTCAGGCTTCGCGGTCCGTTCCCTCTGCCACTTCGGCTACCTCAGCGGGCCACTTGGTTCAGGGGTTATCCACTCCTGCGGATCCTTCCTTGTCTGCTTCCTCCCTGTCCGCTCCCAGCGTTGAGGCCGCACTGGCTCCTACCGTCGATCCGGCCATCACGGGTGACATCCGTCCCTTGGTGCTCCAACTCTTTCGCTGGGCACGACTCCAAGGCGGGATCAAGGTGCTTCCCGCGGTCGAGCGTGAGTTGGTTATTGAGGCGCTCAAAGAAACCCAGGGCAACCAAGTCCAGGCCGCCAAGCTCTTGGGGATCACCCGAGCCACATTGCGCAAGCGGGTGGACAAATTTGGCATCCGCCGAGAACTCAGCGT
>JBDKKQ010000393.1:0-8353 GCA_039796015.1 Verrucomicrobiota bacterium | reverse complement strand
GTGGAGTTGGCCGTGGATCCTTATTTTCCTCGGACGATCCCTGCGGTGTCTGCGGCCTTGTCGGGGCAGTCCGCGCACCGGGGCGGTCGCAACCGGTTGATGCTCGATGGCAGTGCGGCGTGGTTCCGGGATAATCGACTGAATTAATTTCGTATGAAGCAACAGCAACGAGGATGGATGACATGGGTCTGGGCGGCGGTTTTGGCCTTCCGCGCGGTGGGCGCCTCGCCGGGCACCGTAGATTGGCCCGTGTATTTGGGGGATGCGGCCAGCAGCCATTATTCGCGCAGCGAGCAAATCCAAGCCAAGAACGTCGCACAGTTGCAAGTGGCGTGGACGTATCGTAGCGGTGGTTCAGACGCGCAGAACCGTTCGCAAATCCAATGCAATCCGTTGGTGATCGACGGTGTGGTTTACGGCACGACGCCCGACCTCAAACTCTTCGCGCTCGATGCCACCACCGGTGTTCAGAAATGGCGGTTCGATCCGGCTGCGTGCGAGGGCATTACCAAGAGCGGGGTCAATCGGGGTCTGGTCTATTGGGCCGAGGGCTCCGACCGACGCATCCTCTACGCCAACGATCACTTTCTTCACGCCATTGATGCGGTAACGGGACAGCGCATTCCCAGTTTTGGTCAGGAGGGTTCCATCGACTTGAAGCAAGAGCTTGGACGCGATGCTTCGGGACTATCCCTTCAGGCCACGACTCCTGGGATCGTCTTCAAAGACCTCCTCATCATGGGCATGCGTCTGGGCGAAGGTCCCGCTCCCGCGGCTCCGGGTCCGGTACGGGCCTTCAACATTCGGACCGGAAAACTGGCGTGGCGTTTCAACACCATCCCCCAACCGGGCGAGGCGGGCCATGAGACTTGGCCGCCGGAGGCCTATCGCTACGTCGGCGGCGCCAATGTGTGGACCGGCTTCGCCCTCGATGAGGCTCGGGGAATCGTGTTCTGCCCGACGGGTTCGGCGGCGTTTGATTTCTGGGGGGGCAATCGGATGGGGCAAAACCTCTACGCCAATTGCCTCATTGCCCTCGATGCTCAGACGGGCCAGCGGCTCTGGCATTTTCAGTTCGTTCATCACGATTTGTGGGACCGAGATCTGCCCGCGCCTCCGAATTTGGTGACGGTGACCCATCAAGGGAAGCGGATCGATGCGGTCGCGCAGGTCACCAAGTCGGGGCATGTGTTTGTTTTCGATCGCCAAACCGGCCGACCATTGTTCCCGATTCAGGAAATCCCGGTACCCAGCTCCGACCTTTCTGGGGAATCGGCGTGGCCCACGCAGCCGGTGCCGTTGCGTCCGCCGGCTTTTTCCCGCCAGTTGTTCACCCACAACGAGATCACCGACATTTCGCCGAGTTCTCACCGGCAAGTCTTAGAACGATTTTCCCGGATCCGGCCGCATGCGCCCTTCCAACCGCCCAGTCGTGAGGGGTCCATTGTATTCCCTGGCTTCGACGGGGGCGCGGAATGGGGCGGTGCGGCGACCGATCCCGACGGGGTTCTCTATGTCAACAGCAACGAGATGCCATGGATCCTCACCATGGTAGAAACCCGCCGGAAGGAAGGGGAATCGGCGGCCTCCGGCGCGGCGCTGTATCAGCAGATTTGTGCGGTGTGTCACGGTTCGGAACGGCAGGGCAATCCGGGCCAGAATGTGCCCTCGTTGGTCGGGGTCGAAAAGCGACTCCAAGCCGCAGACCTGCTGAAGTTGCTTCAGACAGGCAAGGGAGTGATGCCTGCCTTCGATTTTCTGACCGAAGGGCAGCGTGCGCGTCTAGTGGCCTTCGTGCGGAGCGAGGTCGAACCGGCCGGGGCCGAGGGAGGTTCCGCCGGTGACGGGCGGTCCGGACCCGGTGGGGCTGATGCCTTGGGGCTCATCCCGTATTCCATGACCGGCTACAACCGGTGGCTCGACAGCAATGGCTATCCTGCGGTGAAGCCGCCATGGGGAACCCTCAATGCCATCGATCTGAATACGGGTTCCATCCGGTGGAAGGTGCCGCTGGGGGAGTTCAAGGAATTGACTGCGCAAGGAGTGCCGCCCACTGGCACCGAAAACTACGGCGGTCCGTTGGTGACGGCCGGAGGATTGGTCTTCATCGCGGCCAGTCGGGATGCCCACTTGCGGGCCTTTGATCGCAAGACGGGGCAAGAACTTTGGAAAGCACCCCTGCCTGCCGGCGGCTATGCCACCCCGGCGACGTACTCGGTGGGCGGACGTCAATACGTGGTGATCGCCTGTGGCGGTGGCAAGATGGGTACGCCCAGCGGCGATGCCTATGTGGCCTTCGCCTTACCGGAGCGGCGTTGAGCAATCGATCCCGGTGGAACGAGGCCTCGGCTCAATCGCTGGGCGGTGACCGACTGCGCCTTCAATGATCGGCGCAAGGTCTCGCGCACCACGGCGTGGCGCAGCTTTCGGCTGCACGAAAAAATGTCCACGGCCGCATAGCCGTGTTCTGGCCACGTGTGAATGGTCACATGACTTTCGGCGATGACCACCACGCCACTCACACCCCAGGGGCTAAACTCGTGGAAGACGGGTTTTACGATGGTTCCATTGGCTGCGGTGACGGCGGCCAGCAATCGCTCACGGATGGTTCGCACCCGGCTCAAGACCTCCGCATCGCAACCGTGGAATTCGAGCAAGGTGTGCTGACACAGAGCCTTCGGGGAGGGACGGCGTTTCGGATCAATCGAGGCGATGGGGTTCATTTCAGGCCGTGGTCTGAAGCTGCTGGAAGACCGCATCGGCGGCACGGAGGCCCCGAATATAGGCCTCCTCAAAAATGGAGATACCGGACATGTCCGAGTGGGCAAAGTGCACCACGCCCTCGCGGTGGGTCATGGCCGTGAGGCGGTGTCCCCACAAAAAACCCGGTGACGGCGCGATCATGCCGTGTCCCCAGACTTGGACATCCAGGCGTTCGAGTCGGCGACGGAGATCTGGATGGGCCACCGAAAGGTCTTCGAGCGTGAGATCGCTCCACTGCGACCAGTTGGCCTTCAGCGCCTCACCTCGGGCCGTCGATGGGTCCGCATGGTCCAAGGGCCGATAATACGTCAGCACGGTTCCTTTCGCATGAGAGCGCAGGCTTTGGTGGCCGGCATGCACGTAGCCGAGTCCGGGTGATCCATCGATGACGTTGTCCCAGCACAGGGGCATGCCGTGTGACTCGGGCCGGGAATGCAGGGTCAGATTAGCCACCATCCACGGTGGGTACTGAGCCACGGAATCCGGCGGAAGGCCGCGGAGCCTCCGGTACACGAACCGAGGCGTGGCCACGATGAGCGCCTGGCATTCGATGCGCAGGGAGCGTCCGAGAGTCGCATCGAAGACGTCGATTTCGGCCCCGTGATTATCGGGCCGGATGCCGAAGACGGCGTGCCGGGTGCGGATTTGTGCGGGTGCTACCTGTTCCCGCAAGCGCGCTGCCAGCCACCCGTTGCCTTCAGGCCAGGTGAGCACCGAGTGCGCGGGTGCGTTGGCCGCGACTCCGGATCGCGCGGCAAAGTAATGAATTCCGGCCCAGGCGCTGACTTGGGTGAGGCCGGTTCCGAAATCGTCGCGGCAGCAATAGTTCACATACCGGCGGAGGGGCGCGGCGCGAAATCCTTCGCGGTCCATCCACTGGGCCATGGTGATGCGGTCCAACGCCAGCAGGCTGGGATCTTGAGAACTTCGGTCGACCGGAATGGCAAAGGCCGGAAGACCGTCTGAACCGAGGCTGCGCCTCAAGCTCTCCATGCGGGCCAGGAAGGCAGTCACTTGATCTCGCTCGCCGGCGTCGAGTCCCAGTTGGGGAACGAGTCCCTCTTGCCAGCGTCCGTGGACGAACAGTCGTTCGGCCGGATCGTGGCAGAGGAATTCCTCACGGTAGATGGGGCGTCCGAGAGGATCGTGACCAGTGATCACTCCGAATTCCTGCAAGAGTTGCAGGACTTCCGGCGCCTGCGGACTGGGCAAGGGCAGGTAGTGGGCTCCCCACGGATGGGCTGAAACGGTAGTGATGCCACTGCGAGAATTGCCACCGGTTTCGGTTTCGAATTCTAACACCACCACGTCGCGGACCGAGCGCTGAGCCAACGACCGTGCGGCGGACAATCCGGCGATCCCGCCGCCCAGAATGACCACGTTGTGCCGTTCGAAAGCATCCGGCGGCGGTAGGTCTCGATCGCGCAATCGGTGCCCCAGCACTCGATCCGGACCCACAATTTGGCCCCTGAACGACGGAGCTCCGGTGCATCCGGCCCAATTTAAGGCTGACCCCGTGGCCGTTGCAGCCATTGTCGCGGCCACTTTCGCACCTGCCGCGGCTGTGGCCAGGAATTGCCGTCGTGTCGAGCGATGGGTGTGTGCGGAGGGGCCGTCGTTGTTGGGCGATGCTGAGGTCATGCTCCAGTCAGTGGACATAGTGGGCCCACTCCTCCTCGAAGTAGCGCACGAGCATTTGGTTGTTCAGGCGATGCACCTCGACGGGGACTGCCATCATGTCGGGCGGAAAATCGAATAAGTTCCGGGCGGTGTTCTCGGTCAGGTAGCGCAGCCCGGCCGGCAGTTGCAGCGGGGCGACCAGGGGTTGATCGGAAGCCAGAATGAAGCCCCATTCGCCAAAGCTCGGCACGTAAAGGTGGTAGGGGGCTGTTTGGGAAAAACCGGAGGCTCGCAGGGTTTCGTTCACGCACCAGAAGGTCTTTCGGGCGACATAGGGTGAGGTGCATTGCACAACCAAGGCTCCGCCGGGTTCCAACGTGGAACGGACGCGTTGGAAAAAGGTGGTGGTGTATAGTTTTCCGAGACTGAAATTCGAGGGGTCTGGGAAATCAGCGACCACAAAATCGAAGCGCTGACGGTTGGTGGCGAACCAAGTAAAGGCATCGGCGTTGACCACGGAAACCATCGGCGCGTTCAGCGCATTCTCATTGAGTCGTGTCAGCAGGGGTTGTGTCTGGAAGAGGCGGGTCATGTCCCCGTCGAGGTCTACCAATGTGATTTTTTGCACGGAGGCATACCGGAGGATTTCGCGGACCGCTAATCCATCACCGCCACCGAGCACGAGCACCGACCGGGCCTCGGGCAGTCGGGCCAATCCCGGGTGCACCAATGCTTCATGATACCGGTATTCGTCGCGCGAGCTGAATTGCAAGTTGCCGTTGAGGTGCAGTCGAAGGTCTGCGCCGTTGCGGGTGAGCACGATGCGCTGGTAGGGGGACGACTTGGCGTAAATGACCGTATCGGTGTAGGCCGAGCGTTCGGACCACGCCATGAGGCGTTCGGAGGCGATGAATCCCACCAACAGGGCCCCCAGCAGTAGGAGTCCGCTCACCGAAAGGAGGCGGCGTTTTGGTCCGCGCGGTATGAGCAGCCAGGCGCTCATGAGCCCCACGACCACATTGAGCATACCGAAGAGGAAGCTGGAGCGGACCAGTCCCAGGTGCGGCACCAGAACCAACGGGAAGAGCAACGACGCCAGCAGCGCTCCGATGTAATCGAAGGTGAAAACTCGAGCGACGAGGTCCTTGAATTCGATGCGGTCCTTGAGCAGTCGCAAGAGCAGGGGGATCTCCAGTCCGACGAGCATGCCCACCAGGAAGATGAGTCCGTACAGCGGCACCCGAAAGGACGTGACGATCGGGAACAGAAGGAACAGCAGGGCCGCCGAGCAGCCCCCGATGAGTCCAATGAGCAGTTGGACTTGGACAATGATCCACCCTTCGTGCCGGTCGATGAATTTGGAGAGCCATGAGCCCGCTCCCATGGCGGACAGGTAGACGCCGATCACCGTGGAGAACTGCGTGATGGAATCGCCGAGGAGGTAGCTGGCGACGGTGCCGGCAATCAACTCATAGACCAATCCGCAGGTGGCGATGACAAACACGCTCCCGAGGAGCAGGAGACGAGAGGTGCGATCGTTCATTCGGTGCCAAAAGGCGGACCGACTATCCGTGGAGGCAGGCAGCGATGATAAGGCTCATCCCAAGGGCCAGACAGCCAAAGAAGATGGCCACGGCCGTGTTTTTCCGCTCCACCAACTCCTTCCAGAGTTCTCCGGGAGTCAGCTTGTCGACGATGAAGAAAAACACCAGGAAGGTCACCAGGCCGATGACCGAGAACACGACGCTGTTGACCAGGGCGGGCACGAACGTGGCGACGGGGGGAACGAAGTCGAAGAGACTCATGGGTTATTTGTGTTGGGTGGCAGGAGAGTGAGGCAGGAGACGCGAGGGGGAAAAGGTCTTCATGAGGCTGTAGCCATTGCGTCCGGCTGCCGCCAGATAAAGGCAAAGGGCCGTTCCAAAGGCCATATAAACGGGGGTTTTTATGCGCATGGTGGGAAGATTAGGGGCCGGTTAGTCGTCGTCCGAATCGCTGTCCCAACTCGACGAAATGGGGGTGTAAGGTGAGTGGTCGCTGAGGGACCAGCGCTCCCGCTCGAAGGCATGTTCGCGGATCCAACGGAAGAGTGGGTAGGCAAACAGTAGAACCAGACCGAGGAGGACATTGCTCCAGATCATCACATCGCGGGTGATCTCGAGGCGGAATTCGGCCCGGCCCAGTTCGGGGGAACCGTCGATGTCCATGACCAGTTGGTACTCGCCCGGTTCGACGGCCGGGATGAGTTCGGTGGCCTGCCGATTGCCTTCCGACCACGATTCGCCTTCGTCGACGCCGCTCCAGTACTCCGCTCCCAGTGAGAGTTCGCGGACGGCCTTGGTCTGGGTGTTCACCAAGTCTACGTCCAGCTCGACCCAGGACTGGTTCACCGGAGTGATGAAATCAAATTGCAGCGACTGAGGATGGCTGCCCGCGATACGGAACGGGGCCGAGACCCGCGTCTTGTTGGTGCCGGACAAATCGAAGGTAAACACCTCCCGGAAGGCCGACTCATTGGCCTTGGTGCCGGCACTGATGAGCGAAATGAGCAGCCAGAGGATCCCGAACACCGGCAGCAGCCAGCGCAGGGTGCGCCCCTTTTCGGCATGCGGGTTGGGTTGGTTGAGGTAGGTGCTAGAGCGTTCCCGCGGAGGTCCGGTCAGGCCGAAGGCGCTGAAGACCACCTCCGGTTCGACATAACGTCCGAGTGACCAGGTCTCTTCGGTCAGTTCAGGATACTGCTCCGAGGAGAGGATATTCGGCGGAGCAATGTAGTCCGAAAAAAGGGTGCTTTCGCCCAGGCGCACCGCCCAGTAGAACTCGCCCCAGACCTCGGTCACCGTCGCCGATCCGGATGCGAAAAGTCGGTACCCTTCGCCATCGTGCACCGGCAATGAGTCGACGATGCGCGGTTTCTCCTGAAGCACCTCCACCCAGCTCCAGTGTCCGTCGTAGGCGACCAGCCATCGGAATCCAGCAAAAGGGTTGAACAGCAGGTATTCCTGCCACGAATAGCCTTCCCAATCCTTGCGGCGGACGAAACCGATGCAGGCGTATTCCACGCCATCGAAACGCCCGCGTTGGCCGATGGGGATGATGAGGGTCGGTTGGGCCGAAATGGCCTGTTCAATGCATTTGAGTTGCGGGTGGGAGGTGTCCAACAGCGATCCGCAATGACCGCACAAGGCCCGCATGGTTTGGCCGGCCGCCTGCAATTCTAGTGCTGCACCGCAGGTGGGACAGTTGAGAGCGTCGCTGCCGGCCGCTTCTTTTTCCAACCGGTCGGTCGTCCAACCCGGCAGTAGGCGCAGGTCGGTGAACTCGAGTTCCGCGAAGGTCAGGCTGTGTCCGATGAAGACTCGAACCCCGTCCGCGGAGAACTCCACGTTGGCGAATTGCCGGTTGGGAGCGCCGAGATCAATGCTCATTGCGGTGCGACCGGGTACCGCGACCATGGGGAGGGCCCCTTCGCTGCCCAGTATCTGGGTCGATTTGATATCCCGGACGCTGTAGTCCACCTCCCCGATTCGCAGGGTTGCTCCCAAGGTTAGCGCGCTGGCTTCGGGGAGATCCGGTGGCGCTGCGATTTCGAAGCTGGCCGCGTAAAACCCCTGCGCTTCGGCGATCCAACCCCATCGATCCTCCCCAAATTCGATGAGCCACTCATTCCAAGAACCTTGTTCGTAACCGACTCGGATACGCCCTGTCACAGTAAAGCGATGACATGTGTAAACGCCGCAGGTTCCAATCCGTATCGGACTCAAGTCCGGCGGAAGTTGGGCTTGCTGGCCCAAGTGCTCGAGCACTGCATCCGCATCCCTGCGGACCACGTTCGAGCGACAGAATCCGCAGACCGCAAACACCACGATGGCCGAGGGGAAGGGCACGGCGGCACCGCAGTTGGGGCAGTCGTAGGCTCGGGTGTACATCGTCTGAGGGCCCTTTTAGGGATCTGTATCGAAGGCTACGA
>JBDKKQ010000392.1:0-8305 GCA_039796015.1 Verrucomicrobiota bacterium | reverse complement strand
CCCAAGGCCTGCCCGTGCGAAATGCCCTGACCCACCCACAGGCCGACAGGCGCAGCTGGCCCAACAAGGTGCAACCCGTGAGCACCACCGTCAGGGCCACCAGTGCCGCCATCGGCAAGGTCTCATGGACGAGTCCGTAGGTGTACCAGAACGAATATACCCACAGCACCGCGGTTGACCTCAGTAGGAAAAAGGGTTGCGGGACGATTTTAGCATTCGTTGCAGCCACGTTTTCGCCGCTGCCAATCGCGGGTACCTCGACAAGTCTTTATCAGGTTTGGAGGGGTCGCGGTCAGGGCTGAGGCCAATCCCGGTCCCTACCGCGACCGTTTTCGAAGCCCCTCGGCAAGCGCTGGGAATGCCTTTGCTCCCGACTCTGATGATGTGTCCCCTCGGGCGATCGTCACCACCTCCTATCCGACTCCCTCGACCAACTGGGTCGCTGACCTGGCATGGCTCAAGAACACGGGCACGCGACGCTGACAGCAAGAGTCCGGCAACTTTACGCACGGTCCAGCCAAGGGCTTTCAACACAGATTTAGGCGCTGATTAGGAAATCTCAGCAGAGGGATCAAATATCAGAAATCGTTCCCTGCCCCCGTTCCGCTGCCCCCTTTTTCCTGACCCCTTTACGTTCCCCTGACCACCTTGTCGGCCTGGATCTCAACGATCATGGCGTCGAGTGGCGGTCGGGGCATTTTTGCGCCGGAGTCATACTCGACGAAGAGCTGGAGGTTTGAGTAGCCTCTGGTATGACAAAACACCCTCAACTCCTCTTTTTTGGAGTCGATGGATACCCTGACTTAGAGATCTGTCGCTGAGGCGGTTACGAACCATTTGTATTGTGAACAGGCTCGTCGAACACCGCCAAGTGCGCCCGGACAGCCGTGTTTCACAGCGTCCGGATGGGGTGATTTGTGAGGAGGTTGCCGGCTTAAGCACTCACCGCTTCGGTCGAAACCAAGGTCGAGGGTTGGGTTCATCGCCTTCCAATTTCAACTAGCATGCCCTCTCAGAATCCTGCCCAAGAATTCTCGGCCGATGCCCCAAATGCAGCCGGTGCTGCCCTCAGGGAGGACACCATCGAATACGGGTTCATCGGCAAGCTCCAGGGGCTCAAGTACACCTACCGACGCGACATTTCAGACCGCGCCTCGCTGGAGAACAACTTCCGCGAAAACAAAGCCATCATGGATGCGGTGCTGCCTGAGGAAAACTTGCGCGGCTTCAAAGGCCAGTACCTCGAGACAGCCAAGAAGCTCAAAGAACAGCAGGGCAAGACGGGCGGCAAAGACGACACCACCGACGACCCCGTGGACCAGATCGACTTCGAGTTTGTCCTCTTCGCCTCTGCCGTCATCGATTACGACTACATCATGAGCCTCATTGCCTGCTACTCGGCCAAGGGACCGGGCAAGTCGAAGATGACACGCGAGGAGCTCATCGGCCTCATCAGCGCCGATGCCAAGTTCATCCACGAGCGTGACGACATCGCCACGTGCCTCAGCAGCCTCGACTCCCTGATCACCGCCGAAACCCAACAGCTCGAAGCCCTCAAGACCCACAAACGCGGCCTGATACAGCAGTTTTTCCCTGCGCCAACGGAGCAACCGCATACCATCGAAGGGCACCACCCTGGATTCCCATCCCCGGAGGAAGCGGAGGCATGAGCGCCACACCCAAGATTCACCATTTCCCATTGCCCCATAACCGTCGGGACCGTTTTCGTGGCAGCACGAAAATGGTCCGCCACAGAACCGCCGAGCGACTGCCATGAACGGCCTGATCCTTTACACCACCGAAGACGGTCGCAGCCAAATCAAGCTGCGGGCCAAGGACCAAACCGTCTGGTTGTCCCAGCGGGAGATGGCCCAACTCTTTGACGTGAGCACCGACAATGTGGGTCTGCACCTCAAGAACATTTTCGAGGACCGAGAGCTGGAGGCAAATTCAGTTACCGAGGAATCCTCGGTAACTGCCGCCGACGGCAAAAACTACCTCACCAAGCTCTACAACCTCGATGCCATTTTGGCCGTGGGTTACCGGGTGCGCTCGCCTCGTGGCGTGCAGTTCCGCCGCTGGGCTTCCACCCTCCTTAAGGAATACCTGACCAAGGGTTTCGTGATGGACGACGATCGCCTGAAGAACCCGGATGGCCGCCCGGATTACTTCGACGAGATGCTGGAACGCATCCGGAACATCCGGGCCTCCGAGAAGCGCTTCTACCAGAAGGTGCGCGACCTGTTCTCGCTGAGCAGCGACTACGACAAGACGGACACGGCGACGCAGGCGTTCTTCGCCACGGTGCAGAACCTTCTCATTTTTGCCGTGACGCGGAAGACCGCCGCAGAACTCATCACTACCCGCGCCAATCCCGCCGATCCGCGGTTCGGCCTGCTCGCCTGGAAGGGCGACGCGGTGCGCAAGACGGACATCGTTGTGGCCAAGAATTACCTCACCGAGGATGAGATCGACACCCTAAACCGGTTGGTCGTCATCTTCCTTGAAACCGCCGAGCTGCGGGCCAAGAGCAAGCAGGAGACACACATGGCGTTCTGGAAGCAGAACGTGGATCAGATCATCACCTCCAATGGCTTCCCGCTGCTCACACACGCCGGTTCTATCAGCCACGAGAAAATGGTGGAGCGCACGGGTGAGCTGTATCTCCAGTTCGACGCAAACCGCAAACAGCGCGAGGCCATAGAAGCTGACCAGCAGGACGAGGCCGACCTCAACTCCTTGGAAACCCAACTGAAAAGACGCCGTCAACAATGAACGACACCAACCAAAAGAAATCGGGCCCACTCTCTCGGGCATCGCTGATCCACTACACGACGTGATTGTTACCCCCCTTGATCCCAGTGCGGATTTTCGCGTAAAAATATTTTTATGAGAAACACCCTGGATCTGCCCGATCCGCTGTTTCGCGAAATTAAGGCACGGTCCGCCCTGCGCGGCATGCTGCTCAAGGACTACGTCGCCGAAATCCTCCAGACCGGCCTCGCCCAAACCGCCGCCGCCCGCGCAGCCCCCTGCCCTTGATTCGCAAGGCCACCGGCGTCGCCTACCCCGCCCTTTCCAACCGCGAAATCGACACCCTACTCGTCACCGAGGATGCCCATGGCGGCAATTGACATCCTCGACCTCAACCTCTGGCTCGCGCTCATCGACCCAGACCACGCGCACAACGCCCGCGCCCGCCGCTACTGGGAAAACGAGGCCGCCGCAGAAATCGTCTTTTGCCGCGTGACCATGCTGGGCCTGCTCCGCCTGCTCACCAACTCGCGCGTGATGCACGGAGCGCCTTTCACCCTCGCCGAGGCGTAGGATGCTTACCGCGCCTTCACGGTTCTGCTCGAGGTCTGTTTCGCCGAAGATTCCCTCGCCGCCGAAAAGCGCTTTGAACTCTGGAGCCGCGTCCCGGGGTTTCCATCGAACCGCTGGACCGACGCCTGGATCGCCGCCCTCGCCTCGTCTGCAGGAGCCCGCGTCATCTCCTTCGACTCGGATTTCACCACTTTCCCTGACCTCGATTTCCTTCACCTGCGCCCATGACCGACACCAACCAACGCCAACTGGGCAATACCCTCTGGCAACAGGGTCAGGGAACGATTTTCGAATTTGCTTCAGCCGCATGTTCGCTGCACATGGCTAATGCCTCGACCAGAACACCGGGGCGGGAGAACTGTCAGTGACGGTGTGAAAACCGATGGAACCTGCCGGTTTGAAAACCACTGAGCCCAGAAACTCAACGGATCATCGATCCGGTCTCAGTTTGTCGGTTTCCCGAGGGAATTCTTATCATGTCTGGTGGGCCCCGGACTCGTTCGGCCTCATCAGGAAGAAGCAAGAAACGCTGGAGCTCATCCGGAAAGAAAACCGAACCGAGGATCCGGCAAAACCGCGGAATTTAAACCGGCAACTTTCCATGGATTCCGGAACGTTGCTGAGAGAGACCTGGCCCACAGATTCTCCGAGTCCTGGTGACAGCGTTCCCCAGGCCGTGCGAACGCACGCACACCGCAATTTGTTTTATCCGAACTCCCACTCGGAAGATTGTCTTGAGGAACACCCCTCCCTAGCCTGTTGGCATGAAACCCCGCTGGCTATCCCTGCTGGCCGGCACTGCTGCCGTCCTGATGGCAGTGGAGACTCTATTCTACCTCCCGGTTTTAGCTTCGACTGCGAGTCCCCTGAGCTTCAACAGGGACGTGCGCCCCATCCTTTCGAACCACTGTTTCCCGTGCCACGGACCAGATGTCCAGCAGCGGAAAGCCCAACGTCGGCTAGACACCTTCGATGGGGCTGTAGCCCTTCGTGACGGTATCCAGGGCATCGCGCCGGGGAAACCCGCTCAGAGCGAGTTGTGGCGACGCGTGACCTCGTCGGATCCGGAGGAAGTCATGCCACCGCCCAAGTCAGCGAAGCGGTTGTCCGAGGCCGAAAAACGCACCCTTCGTGCTTGGATCGAAAACGGAGCCCAATACGAGGCCCATTGGTCCTTTGAACCTCCACGATCGATTCCCCCTCCCCGCACTATCGATGGATCCTGGCCGCGGAATCCGATCGATGCCTTCGTGCTGGATCGCCTCGAAAAAGAGGGTCTAAAACCCGCACCCGCGGCAGCCCCTGAACTTATCCTGCGCCGCGCATCGCTCGATTTGACCGGGCTCCCGCCCTCCGAGGCTCTGCTCCGTCGATTTTCATCCAACCCAAACGATCAGGAGTATTTGCGGTCAGTCGATGAACTCATGGCGTCCTACGCCTATGCAGAACGCCAAGCCCAAGACTGGCTCGATCTGGCACGGTACGCCGACTCCAACGGTTTTTCCGACGACCAGACGCGCACCATTTGGCCCTATCGGGACTGGGTGATCAAAGCCATCGCTCAGAACATGCCTTTCGACCAGTTCACCCTTGAACAACTGGCCGGCGACTTGTTGCCCGGGGCAACTTCTGAACAAAGGATTGCCTCGGCATTCCACCGGAATGCGCCCCAGGCCAAGGGAAACACTTATCCGGTCGAGGAATACCGCATCAAAGGCGTCATCGACCGGGTCAACACGACCGGCACCGTCTGGCTGGGGCTGACCTTCGGATGCGCCGAATGCCACGACCACAAATTCGATCCGATCAGCCAGCGTGAATACTTTTCGCTGTTCGCACTTTTCAACAACGTGGTCCACAGCGGCGAAGCCTTTGCCCAAGACGGACCCTTTTTAGAAACACCGGTTCCCACCGACTTTGGCGGAAAGTTTGCGACAAACCGCGCGGTGCGGAAAATTCCGGTGATGGCAGAACAGGCAACTCCGCGTGAGACCCGGGTGCATGTCCGCGGCAATTTTCTGCGGAAGGGAGAGATTGTCTTACCCGGAGTCCCAGCCGTGTTCGAGACGGCTCCAGGGACACACCCGACCAACCGGCTTCAACTGGCCCGCTGGCTGGTCGACGGAAAAAATCCCCTGACCGCACGCGTGGCCGTGAATCGTTTGTGGCAGTCCAGCTTCGGCCAAGGGCTGGTTCGCACTCCCGCCGATTTCGGAAAACAAGGCGCATCGCCGTCCCACCCGGAACTGCTGGACTGGTTGGCCCGCGAACTCGTCTCCAGCGGCTGGAATCTCCGACTCATCCATCGATGGATCGTGACCTCGTCCACCTACCGGCAGGCCGCTCACAACCCAGGCGATCCAGCACGGCTTATGGACCCTCAGAATTTCCTGCTGGCCCGCGCACCAAGGCCACGACTGGGGGCTGAACAAATCCGGGATCAGGCTCTGGCTACTGCTGGACTGCTCACTCTGGCCTACGGCGGTGAACCGGTCTTTCCCCACCAACCCGAACACTATTGGGAAGAGCGGGCCTTGCCCGGAAAATGGGCTCCCAGCCTCGGGGCCGACCGATACCGCCGCAGCCTGTACACTTATTGGCGTCGCATGGCGCTGCATCCAACTCTAGAACTGCTCGATGCACCTGCCCGAACCGTGTGCACGGCCAAACGAACTGTGTCCAATGTGCCCACGCAAGCGCTGGTAACCCTGAACGACCCCATCTTCACCGAGGCGGCTGAGGCCTTGGCTCAAAGAATCCTGCACGAGGCCCCTGCCAGCGAAACGACTCGCCTCGAACGCGGCTTCCGACTGGCTTTGGCCCGCGGGCCCTCTCCGGAAGAACGCGCCCGGTTTCTCGATTTTCTCGCCCTGCAGCACGCACGAGGTCTGGATGATGCAGCGGCCTGGACCCGCGCGGCGGCGGTCCTGCTTAATCTGGATGAATTCTTGTGCCGGCCATGAACCGCTCCCCCTTTCCCACCGAACGGCTGGCGACTTCCTCTCGCCGAGCCTTCTTGCAACACAGTGCAGCGGGCCTGGGCACCATCGCGCTGAGCACCTTGTTGCGGGCCGATCCGCGCGGAACCCATTTCGCCGCGAAGGCCAAGCGGGTCATTTTCCTCTTCATGGCGGGCGGGCCGTCTCATGTGGATCTTTTTGATCCGAAGCCCCGGCTTCAGGAACTGGACGGAAAACCCATCCCGGCCGAATTGCTCAAGGACCATCAGCAATTCGCCCTCATCCGGGGCACTCCCGCCCTCAAAGGATCCTCCCGCCTCTTTGCACCCTGTGGGCGCTCCGGAACCATCGTGTCCGATTGGTTGCCCCATCTGGCCCGGGTGGTCGATGACATCGCGGTGATCCGTTCCATGAAAACGGATACCAATGTCCACGATCCGGCCGTCAACCTCATGAACTGCGGATCCACGATGTTCGATCGGCCCACGCTGGGTGCCTGGCTCTCCTACGGACTCGGATCCGAAAATCACAACCTGCCGGCCTACATGGTCCTGACCTCCGGGTTCGATGACGGCCAACCGCTGCTCCAAAGCTTCTGGGGCAACGGATTCCTCGATTCACGTCATCAAGGCGTGCCCTTCCGCAATCAAGGAGATGCTGTTCTGCACCTGGCCAATCCGGCGACGGTCACGCGAGAACAGCGCCGCGAACAACTCGACCTGCTCCGTTGGATGAACCAACGCCAGCATGACGCGCTGGGCGATCCTGAGATTTTGTCGCGCATCGCATCGTACGAGATGGCCTTCCGCATGCAGGCCAGCGTTCCCGCGTTGACCGACCTTCGAAACGAGTCGCCAGCGACCCTTCGCTTGTACGGTGCGGAACCGGGGAAACCCTCCTTCGCCAACAATTGTTTGATGGCACGAAGACTCATCGAAGAAGGCGTCCGGTTTGTTCAACTCTATGACCGAGGATGGGATTCTCACACCGATATCCAGCGGGAGCATACCCGCCAATGCACCGCTACTGATCGACCCACCGCGGCGCTTTTGACCGACCTCAAGCAACGCGGGTTGCTCGACGACACGCTCGTCATCTGGGGAGGTGAGTTTGGCCGCACGCCTGTCGCCCAGGTCTCCGGCAAGACCTTTGGGCGAGATCACCATCCCCACGCCTTCACCATGTGGATGGCCGGAGGCGGCGTGAAGCGCGGGATCACCCACGGCACCACCGACGAGTTCGGCTACCACACCGAGGAGAACCCGGTGCACGTCCACGATCTCCACGCAACCATCCTGCACCTCTTGGGCATCGATCACGAACGGCTCGTCTTCCGAAACCAAGGCCGAGACTTCCGCCTCACCGATGTCTCAGGAACCGTGGTGAAGGCTCTGCTGGCTTGAACCCAGGGTCAGAATGAGGCGGAAACAGGGCCAAAAACAGGGTCAGGGAACGATTGCCGTTTTGGGATGGCGCGCCGGGGGACGCCGGGTCGGGGGACGCCGGGTCGGGGGGACCCGGCCTACAGAGGGATGTCGTGGGCTGGGCCGCCTCGGACTGGCTAAACCGGCCGCTCAGGCCTCGGGGGTGACGCCCAAGACGAGGTCAAAGTGGGCAGCCCATTCGCCGGCCTTCGCCCCACGCATCGGCTTGAATCCGACGGTCACGGCTTCGCGATCCTGCTTGGTCTTCAACTCGCGCCAGATCGGGTCCTTCTCATTGCCGGGATGCCCCTGAATGTAGAGCTGAGTGGTGATCAATTCGTGGCCGCCACGTCGGATCTTGAAATGGATGTGCGGTGTCCGGGGCGAGTACGGCACGGGCTTGATGGTCCGGAATAAGTACTCCCCGGTGCTTCCAGTCGAGAACCGGCCGAACCCCTGAAATTGCTTGTCCTGACGCGACCGATTCGAGGTGTCGCCGGTGTGCAGATAAACCCCGTGGGCATCGCACTGCCAAATTTCTACCAACGCGTTGCGCACCGGTTTGCCGCCCGCATCGAGCACCCGTCCGCTCAC
>JBDKKQ010000391.1:0-7009 GCA_039796015.1 Verrucomicrobiota bacterium | reverse complement strand
GAATCGATTCCTCACGCCGCCCCTGGTACAGACCACATTCTAGAAGGACACGATGGCCGTTGACCTCGACGAGGTACATGGAACCCGTCGTTGTCCGAGTGGCGCCCAGGTAGTGAATTTTCACTTAGGGAGAATACTCGCTTTTCTTGGCATTCTCCACGCCGAAGATCGGGCCGGTTTTGGCCTACGAATTTGGCCAGATGTCAAACTCCGTCCACCCTAATCCCACAAAAAAACAATTTCACCCGGGAGAGCAATTGCCACATATTAGCACGTCAAAATTATGGACGTAAGGTTTCCCAAGGTCGGAGAAGGCGCTGACGGCGGCAAGGTTGTCAGCGTTCTGGTCAAGGTCGGCGACACCATCAGCGCCGGTCAGACAATCCTCGAGCTCGAGTCGGAGAAGGCCATCGCGCCCATCCCATCTCCAGCCGGCGGGAAGATCACCGCCATCTCCGTCAAGGAGGGCGACACGATCACCGTCGGATCGATGCTGTTGAGCCTAGAAGGCGGGAGCGACACCACCGCTGCGGCATCCGCATCGACAGCGACCAAACCGGCGGCAGCCCCTCGGGCAGCGCGGCCTCTGGTCGCTGACGACGACGACGACGACCTCTTGCCGGCCGCCACTGAAGACGACGGTCCCGTCCCCGCGGCCAGCCCGTATGTCCGCAAGGTCGCCCGTGAACTGGGCATCCCCCTAAGCCGAGTCCGCGGTTCCGCCTCCGGTGGCCGCGTGGTCGTCGAAGATCTGGCCCGCTACATCGGCAAACTGGAGTCCAAAGTGGCCCGCGCCGGCAAGTACGCCGAAGCCCCCCAAGGACTCAGCTTCCCCCTCGTCAACCAAGACTTCGCTGTCTTTGGTCCCGTCACCAGCGAGCCGTTGACCCCGCTGCGAAAGATTATTTCGGCCCGGATGGTCGAGAACAAGGTTACCCTGCCCCATGTCACCCAGTTCGCTGACGCGGACATGAGCGGCATCGAGGCTTTGAGGGCCCAGTTCAAGGCCGACTACGAAAAGGCGGGCTCCAAGCTCACGCCCACCCCCTTCCTCATCAAGGCGCTGGTCGACACCCTGAAGAAGTATCCGAAGTTCAACGCCAGTTTGCAGGAGGTCGCCGAGACCCTGATCATCAAGCACTACTACCACATCGGCATCGCGGTCGATACCGACGCGGGGTTACTGGTTCCGGTGCTGCGCGACGCCGACAAGAAATCGTTGCTGCAAATCGCTAAAGAACTCACCGAGATCGCGGCGTTAGCCCGGGATCGCAAGCTGTCGCCTGATTCGATGAAGGGAGGTTCGTTCACCGTCTCCAACCAAGGTGCCATCGGTGGCTCCCACTTTACGCCAATCATTAACAAACCCGAGGTCGCCATCCTAGGCTTGGGCAAAACTTCGCTGAAGCCCGTTGTCACCGCCGAGGGCAAGATCGAAGCCCGTCCCATCCTACCGCTGACCATCAGCTATGACCACCGGGTCATTGATGGCGGATCAGCCGCCCGATTCACGGTGGACTTGATTAAAGCCATCGAGACATTCCCGGCCTCCGCAGTGAAGCTCTAACAGCCCAAGCGACATGGAAGTGATCCAGACTGATATCGTTGTCATCGGAGCAGGCCCTGGGGGTTACGCCGCTGCGTTCTACGCCGCCGACCTGGGCAAAAAGGTGCTGCTCATCGAGCGGGATCCTCGTCTCGGTGGCGTGTGCATGAACCGCGGGTGCATCCCCTCCAAGGCGCTGCTCAACGCCTCACACATGATCACCGCCGCGAAGGAGTCCGCGCACCGCGGAATCAGCTTCGGCGAGGCCACGATCGATCTGAACCGCCTGCGGGCTTGGAAGGAGTCCATCCTCGAGAAGCTCGGTTCCGGCATCGCCAGTTTAGCCAAGATGCGGGGTGTGAGCGTGATGCACGGCAAGGCCATGTTCGAGTCCTCCAACAAACTGCGCGTAGAAACCCCCGAAGGTCAGAAGTACGTCACCTTCGACAAGGCCATCATCGCCGCGGGTTCCCGACCGGCCCTCCCGAAGGCATTCGACCTCGGTAACCCCCGAGTGATGACCTCGACCGAGGCCCTAGAAATCGCCGACATCCCGGAGACGTTGCTCATCATCGGCGGCGGCTACATCGGCATGGAACTCGGCACTGTGTACGCGTCGATGGGTTCCAAGGTCACGGTCGTTGAAGCCATGGAAACAATTTTGGCCGGTGCCGACCCAGACTTGGTTCGACCGGTGACGGCCTACGCCAAGAAGGCCTTCAAGGAAGTGCGCCTGAAATCGAAGGTTTTGGAGATCAAGACCTCCGGAAAGCAAATCCAGGTCACATCCGAGTTCAACGGCCAGAAGATGGACGAAAAGTATGACCGAGTGCTGGTGTCCGTGGGCCGAGTGCCCAACGGGCAAGACCTTGCTCTTGAGAACACGGGCGTCCAGCGAGATGACAAGGGTTTCATCAAGGTGGACGAGCGCATGGTCACCAACGACCCGAACATCTACGCCATCGGCGACATCGCCGGCGGAATCATGTTGGCGCACAAGGCCAGCAAGGAAGCCCGCATCGCTGTTGAAAACCTCGCAGGCGACGGCAACGCGGTGAATCGCGACTATCTCATCCCTGCGGTGGTCTTCACCGATCCCGAAGTGGCTTGGGTGGGTCTGACCGAAACCGAGGCCAAGGCCAAGGGTATCGAGGTCCAAGTGGTCAAATTCCCCTGGGGTGCCAGCGGCAGGGCCCTCACCTACGATCGGACCGACGGTTCCACCAAGCTCATCGTCGACCCGGTTTCCGAGCGAATTCTCGGGGTCGGAATTGTCGGCCATGGTGCCGGCGAGCTCATTGGTGAAGGCACGGTGGCCATTGAAATGGGGGCTACGGTCCATGATCTCAGCGCCATCGTGCACCCACATCCCACCCTCAGTGAAACACTGATGGAAGGTGCAGAAGTCTTCTTTGGTCACTCCACCCACGTGTTCACCAAGAAGCGCCAACACTGAGTCAAATCTCTGAGTCGGATCTCCTGCATATTCTTCGGGGCCAAGTTTACAAGACTTGGCCCCTTCTTTTTTGAGGTCGCGATTCCAAGGGGCAACTGACTGCGACGCTGGCATGCAGCTGGATCCGCTTTGTAGCCAAAGGTTGATCCTTTGAAGCACGCAGCCCACCACGGAAAGCCGTTGCGACATTCCGAGACCTTGGACGCTCATTTTACTTCCCGTGCAACGGGATCTCCCGCAGTTTCCCCGGGCCGTTGCCGCGCCCGAGGCGCCTGCCGGCTTCAACCCATGAAGAACACCCTTCGCCTCTTGATGACCACCACGCTCGCGGCCACAGCCGCACTCGCACAGGACAAGCTCGACCTCACGGCCGAGAAGACCCGAGCCAGTTACGCCATCGGGGCGGACATTGCCAACAGCATGAAGCGCCAAGCGCTCGACCTAGACACCAAGGCCCTGGCGGCCGGGTTGGTCGACGGCATGAGCGGCAAGCTGCAGCTGAAAGACGCAGAACTAGAAAAAGCCATGAATGACTTCAAAACTACATTGATGGCGAAGCGTCAGGCAACTCAGGCCACGGCTGGTGCCGAGAACATCAAGAAGGGAACCGACTTTCTGGCCGCCAACGCTAAGAAAGACGGCGTAAAAACCACCGCCAGCGGCCTTCAGTACAAGGTCATGAAGGCGGGTCCCGACGGCGGTAAGAGCCCGAAGGCGACCGACACGGTCAAGGTTCACTACCACGGCACCCTCATCGACGGGACCGTCTTCGATAGCTCTGTGCAGCGCGGTGAACCGATCTCCTTTCCTCTGAATGGCGTGATCCCGGGTTGGACCGAGGGCGTGCAGCTCATGAAAGTGGGCGACAAGTTCCAGTTCACCATCCCGTCGGCCTTGGCCTACGGCGAGCAAGGTGCGGGCGGCGCCATCGGGCCGAATTCCACCCTCATCTTCGAGGTGGAACTCCTCGGAATCGAAGCGGGCAAGTAATCGACCTGCAGTCTCTTTCCTGAACGCCGGAGGCGCTTCCAAGCGCTTCCGGCTTTTTTGAATCCCACAAGGACTGCACAACTCCGGGCGGTCCCGATTGACTCCGCGCCAAAGACGCCCACGGTCATGGGAAGCGAACTCCTCACCGCACCCATGCGAACTCTCGTCGAGACCCTAGAGACTGCGCACACTCCAGAATCACTGGGTGCAGCCCTGCAGGACGAACCCGGACGGGTCGTCCTTCGGACAGGGATGTTCGAAGTCCCCTCGGCCCGCTACTCGATCGTCACCGCTCGCCCCTTCCAGACCTTCGAGTCCATGGGGTCCCGATGCGAGACCCGACGCAGTGACGGCACGCGGGAGATCCAGTTCGGCAATCCCTGGGCCATCTTGGGGGCGTTGTCCGAGCGCTGCGAGATCCTCGATGAGGTCGACCTCCCCTTCCCCCTGGGCGGCATTTTTGGTTTTTGGGGCTACGATCTGAAGGGCTTCGTGGAGCCCCGTCTCTCGCGTCATGCAGTGCACGACTTGGAAATCCCGGATTGCCGAGTCGGGTTCCACGGGAGCTTGGTGGTCTTTGATCATCGACTGAGCACCGCGACCATCATCGCCACCGGCTTGTGCCCAAACGGAGACCGCTCCGAGCAAACCGCTCGCGAAGACCTGGAGTGGTGGCGCCAACACCTGACCACTCCGCCCTCCGACGATCCAGAACCCGTTCTCGCTAGGCCTTCCGGAGAAATCACTGCTTCAGTGACGCGCGCAGAATTCATCCGTTCTGTCGAGGCGGCGCAGCGGTGGATCCGCAGTGGCGACATCTATCAGGTCAACTTGTCCCAGCGCCTCAGTGCACCTTGGACCGCGGGAGGCTGGGCACTCTTCCGCCGACTGCTGGAGGTTTCCCCTGCCCCGTTCTCAGCCTTCCTGGATGGCGAAGACTTCACGATCGCATCCTCGTCGCCTGAGTTGTTTCTTCGCCTTAGCGGATCCCATGTACTCACTCGCCCCATCAAGGGAACGCGGCCGCGCAGCACCGATCCGGTTCGAGATGCACAGTGGATGTACGAACTCCAACGCAGCAGTAAGGAGATGGCCGAGTTGGTGATGATAACCGATTTGCTGCGCAACGACCTCGGCCGCGTTTGCGAATACGGGACGGTGCAAGTTCCCGAATTGGTCCGACTAGAACGGTTCACCCAGGTCCAGCACTTGGTGTCTACCATTGAAGGACGCATCCGCTCTCCCCTGACTCACTTAGAGGTCCTCGAATCGTGTTTCCCCGGCGGAAGCATCACCGGTGCGCCCAAGATCCGGGCTATGGAAATTATCGATGCACTGGAACCCGTGGCCCGAGGTCCCTACACCGGTTGTCTCGGATATCTCGGATTCAATCGAGAAAGCCAACTGAGCATCACCATTCGCTCGGCTATCACTCTCAATGACCGAGCCTGGTTCCATGTAGGGGCGGGCATCGTGGCTGACTCGGTGCCTGAGGCCGAATACGACGAGACCCTAGCCAAGGCGAGCGGACTCCTGCGAGCGCTGCAAGGGGCCTCCGTGGCGGTTCCCGAAGTCCCCTCGAGCAGGAGGCCATCGTGAGTGATCTGGTCTGGATGGACGGCCAGGTCTTGCCGGCGGCAGAGGCCATGGTCTCGGTCTCAGACCGTTCCTTTCTTTACGGAGATGGTCTCTTCGAAAGCATTCCTTGGAATTCTGGTCGATTGTTTCGCTGGCGCGAACATTGGGATCGCCTCACCAGCGGCGCCCACTTTCTCGGAATCCGAATCGCTTGGGACGAAGCCCAGATTCGGGCCGGCATCCGGGCTATCACAGCGTTGCTGGAGACTCCGCAAGCCACCGTGCGCCTGCACCTCAGTCGAGGAGTGGGCCCTCGAGGGTATTCCCCGCGCGGAGCCGATGCTCCACGGCTGATTCTAACAGTCCACCCGGCCCCAGCGATGCCACCGGGCGGATGGCCACCAATTACCCTCAAAACCTGCCGTACCTTCGCAGTGGCCACTGGCGACCCTTTGGCGACCTACAAATCGGCCAATAAACTTCTGAATGTGCTCGCCCGGGCCGAGGCCGAAGCTCAGGGCTTTGACGACGCCCTTTTGGTGAACACCGACGGTATGGTCACCGAAAGCTCCAGCGGGAATGTCTTTTGGTGGGAAGAGGGCTCGCTTCATACGCCCCCGCTGACAGCGGGTGTCCTGCCCGGAGTGACCCGCGGCGCAGTCCTCGATTCAGCCTGTGAACTGGGCTGGACAGTCACCGAGACCGCGGCCCTTCCCTCGCGCCTGGGCACCGCCCAAGGCATCTTCCTGACCTTCAGCACACGCGGGCTCATCCCGGTGCGGGCGCTGGACTCCCAGAACGTCCCAACCGAAGCCCGACAGTCACGCCTGCAGGAGGCATTTCAGCGATGCTGTGAGCGGGAGTGGGAGCCGGTCTGAGTCCGTTTTCAGAGGGGTCTGAAAACGGGGCGAGGCCGATCTCGATCAACGACTCGAGGGTTCTGGGAAATTTACTTCCCCGGTTGGATGGGCGGGATCGGAGCGGGCGGAGCGTCGGCCAACTTCTTGGCTATCGAGGCCGAAGACTCGACCTTGAGGGACGCCGCCCAGGCTTCGCGCGCGAGATCCCAACGGCCGGAGGCTGCTGCCGCATCGCCTAAATGGTCCAACACCGTGGCGTCGGGCTCAGTCAATCGCTGGCGAGCCTGGGTTAACCACTCGAGCGCCTCAGTAAAGCGCCCGAGCCTGAAGAGCACCCAGCCCATACTGTCCATGTAGGCCGGATTCTCGGGCTCGGCTTGGAGAGCTTGCTCGATCATCGCCCGCGCACGCTGCAAGTTCTTGCCCTTCTCAGCCCACAGGTAGCCCAGATGATTCAAGGCCTCGTCAAAGTCAGGCTTCAGCTCGAGGGATTTTTCGAGGTATTCGATGCTCTTGGCCTCATCTCCTTTTCGTTCCAGCAACGCCCCCACCTGAAAGTAGAAACGATGATCGGTCAGC
>JBDKKQ010000390.1:0-4880 GCA_039796015.1 Verrucomicrobiota bacterium | reverse complement strand
GCTTTGACCGCGTGACGGCACACGGTCTTGGCGATCACGTCCTCGCCCAGTCGCATCAAGTTGACACCGGAGCCCGCGGCCTTGAGGGCATCGATGAGATCGAGGGTGAATCGCTTAGGGTGGCTGGACTTCACCATGGGCGGGAGCGCATCGAGCAAGAAGGTTCGGTCACCGAACTCGCTCAGCCCGATGCCCATGCGGGTTAGGGTCTCGAGGTTGCCGCGCACGAATTCCGCATCGCGCACAGAGAGTTCCACGGTCTCCGGCAGGAGGAGTCGTTGGGAGGCCGCCTGATGACCGGCTTCGAGCCGCTGAAGCATTTGCTCAAAGAGGATGCGCTCGTGGGCCGCGTGCTGGTCGAGCAGTACTAGCCCGCGTTCAGATTCGAGCAGCACATAGAGACGGCCTACGACACCGATGATTCGCAGCGGCCGCTGGAGCAGGGCGACGGGCAACGCACCCATACTCGACGGGAGCGGTGCGGCAGGCAGGTTGGGATGGGTAGGGTGGGCTGGGTGAGCCGAAGAAATCAGGTGGCTCGGACCCGAGGGCACTATTGGGCTCTCGGTCACCGCCGCCGGTGGGGTGCCCGGGAGGGGGCGAGCGGCCGGCTCCGACGGTCGGGTGAACGTGGGTTCGGCGAATCGCTGCGCCGGGATGGAATCGGGTTGGGGCAACCCTGAAGCCGGAGCCGCATGGGTCTCCGTGGTGGGGAGGTCTAGGGCAGGCCTCTTAGCTGGGAAGACAGCGGGTGGGTTCGGCTCCGCCAGCTCTGTGCCAGAGAATCCCGGCAGCAGGGTGGACTGGGTGGTGGTCGGGGAATGCGCAGTCGAAGGGTACCGCGTGGCCTCGCCGATCAGCATCGGGAGCCGCAAATCGGGAGTGAACCTCTCGGCCTCGGGATGTGCTTGGTGAAACTTCAGCAATGTGTCTCGGATGGCCTTGGCCACGAGGCGTCGTACGGCGGCTTCTTCCCGGAACTTCACCTCGCGTTTTTGCGGGTGGACGTTCACGTCGACGGCCGCCGGATCGATTTCCAGGAACAGGCAGCAGACGGGATAACGTCCGCGCATCAAGGCTGTGTGATAGCCCTCAGCCAGGGCAAAATGGAGTCCTCGATTCTCGACGGGGCGTTGATTGACGAAGAGGTGTTGTTCGTCGCGTGAACCGCGCGAGACACCGGGCGCTCCGATAAATCCCCACAGACGGAACCGCGAGAGTTTGCCCGAATCGCGCAGCACCCAAGCGTCTTCAACTCCGGCGTCGGGTGCCTCTTCGATTCCGGCCGAAAAATCGAGTGGCAACCAAGGGGTTTCGGCACCGTGCAATTGGCGCAGCCGTTCTTTGAGTGCGGCAAAACGGTCGGCATCAGAACTCCAAGGCACCGGTGGTAATTGCCACGCTTGCCGCCCATCGGTGATAAAACTAAAGCCTACCTGGGGCCAGGCCAAGGCCACCAGAGTGAGGTAATGTTGGATGTGGGCGCGTTCGGTCTCCTCAGCGCGGAGAAATTTCCGGCGGGCGGGCAGGTTGAAGAAAATCTGGCGAACCTCGATGGTGGTTCCAGAAGGCGATGCGGCGGCCTTTACTTCGACGATCTTGCCGCCGTTGACCACGACCTGGGTGGCCTCGCCCGAGGTGTCTTCGCGCTCGCGGGTGGTGATGACGAACCGGCTCACGCTGGCGATGCTGGGCAGGGCCTCGCCGCGGAAACCCATGGTGGCGATGGAGGCGAGGTCTTCTGCGCGAGTGATTTTGGAGGTAGCGTGGCGTTCTAGGCAGAGTAGGGCGTCGTCGCGGCTCATGCCCCGACCGTCGTCGGTGACGCGGATGAGGCTGCGCCCGCCGGCTCCGATTTCGACGATGATGCGGGTGGTGCCGGCATCCAATGAGTTCTCGACCAGTTCCTTGACCACGCTGGCGGGACGTTCCACCACCTCGCCGGCGGCGATTTGGTTCGCCACATGTTCTGGAAGCAGCCGAATCCGATTCACGTGGGTGAGCATGGGGCGTTCGGGCTCAGTCGTGGAGTCCAGAAAGGAGGAGAATGGCGATTACTGTCTTCAATGCTCTGGCTGAAGTTTTATTGGGTGAAGTTTGTTTCGATGGCTTGACCCGCTGTGAGGGGTTCTGTTGCTTGGGTTAATGAGTGCGTTGTGCCAATGGCTGGGTGAGGGGTTGGGGTTAGCGATTTTGAGTTGGGTTATCGGCGGGCTGATCACAAACCATTCGGGCCGTGCTTGGCGGGTGCTGGCTGAGTGGCGGTGACATGCTGGCGGAGCTCGTGAGTCTTCGCTTTTTGCTGTCATCGCAGCAGTTTGTCACCGGTACTGGACAACCTTGGGTGGCATCGACAAGATTGAAGTCAATGGTCGATTCGATACTTGCTCCGGGTGAGAAGATTCACGTCATTCACCGACGTCGTTTCGATCAAGAGCCACATCGTCACTTTGTCGGTGTGGTGAATGATTACCGCGAAGGGGTGCTGCGGATGACGGGTCACGTGTATGCGGTGGATACGACGACTTATCAGTTCATCCGTCGGCCAGAACAGCGGACTCGGGTGGTTTCGGTGGTCAGTGGTGAGGTGATCGTGAACGTGATTCCCGCGTCGGTGGATCTTTCAAAGATCACCTACCGGCAGGAGGGATCTGCGGTTCGTGTGAGCGACGGCAGTGACTGGCACCTAGACATTAGCGAAGTGGGTTGGCGCTGAGGGGCTCCGCTTGCGTAACTTTGGTTGGCGATGGGTCCTGCGCACGCAGGGAACATCTGAAGTTTCTGCCATTGCGCTGTGCGCAGTTTTTTGGTGTTCGCTTCCAATGCTTGCTCCGGCCCGGTCTCGCTGCTGCGTTGGGGTGGCCAGGTTGGGACGCGGTCTTGGGTTTCGGCATCGAGCCGAGGGTGGGTGGACGTTCAATGCGTCCGACGAACCAACGGCATTGGCAGACTTGGGATTTGTGCCAGCGATCTTCGTCGTTAGCACGAGGACCTTGTCGACGCGGTGACTCTCCCTAGCCAGCACCTCGAAGACGTAGTTCTGTTCCACCAAGTGCCCCACCCAGTGTTCACCTTCATGCGGGACGTGTGCGAACTACTTCAACACGAAGCCGGCGAGCGTCTGATCATCGGCACTAGCACCGCCCTGGGCTCACGGACTACGGGGCGCGACTTCGGCCAGCATTGGGGCCGCATCCTTGCGGAAACCGAACCCGAGCGAGGCTTGGATGGGATATCCGCAAATGCACGAGGCGCTGGCCTCCGGGATCAGGATGCCGCCTTCCGCCGGAAGGATGTTCAGCCAGCAACCTGGGCGCGTGGGCGACAGCCGGGTGAAGGATCCATCCTCGAAGCGGAAGAAGGTCGGGTTGTCCGCGCGAAACAGCAGCCCGTCATCCGAACCGGTCATCCCGCCACAGGCGTGGCCCGGTCGCTTCAGGATCCAGTCTCCTTGGGCGCCCTTCGGAATCCATCGGGTTCCCGTGGCGAGATCGAACAGGTCGCTCTCGAAGCACACCCGCTCTCCCAGCACGACCGGACGTTTGACCTGCTGACCATGGAAAAGGTCGTGGACCGGATTGCGCCCGGAGCTCTTCCAACGCTCGGTGCCGTCGGACGTTTCCCAGCAACGCAGATGATAGGCAGCCTGCGGGCCGGCACTTCGCGCGCAGGATAGGATTAGGCGGTCGCCCGCTACGGAAAGCCCCAGTATGTCTTCGGCCTCAGGCCATTTCAGCGGACGCTCCCAGACTCGCTTTCCCGAGGCCGCATCGATGCAGACGACAACGGCGTTCTCCAAAATTGCGGCACAGGTCAACCGACCCGTGCGGTCTGCGCGAGCCTTCGGGCCAAGCGCCTCCACCGCATAGACGCGACCCGCGGCGGCACACAGCGTGGCATTCACCCAGGCGCCTTCGGTGGGCATTCCCCATAGGACGGAGCCACTGGCATCCTCGAGGGCGCACAGCGTGCGTGAGCAGACCAGAGGTCGGCCCGAGCGGTAATCCAGATCGACGAGGTCGTACTCCTTGCGGGTGCGGGCAGCGGTCGGCCGCATCGTGCTGCCGAAGATCCGACCGCCGTCCCGGGCCACCCAACCCCAGTGATCGTCGGCGTGGATCCGGCCCGGTGCAGGCCGTCGACGCGCGACCGTACCGCGTCGGCCCTCGATCTCCCAAAGCTCTGTGTTTACCGCGACCCAGGCACGCGATCCCGACTCGTCCAGCACCACGTATCCGCCGTCGTACGGCATCGCATACCGCATCGAATCCGGAAGATCCAACTGCCAACGGACCGTTCCATTGCGGGCATCGGTTCCGATGAGTCCGTTCTCGGCGATCGTGACGATCAGGCCTCCGGAAACCAACGGAGCATGCCCGCGCGTGTGCCGGTCGGGAATCCGCTCCGGGCCATGGCCTCCGAACCATTGGAGGCGGGGAAATCCCCGGAGTGACTGTGAAGTGGCACAGGTGTTGCCGGCATTCCCGTACTGGTGAGTCCAACGTCCGGTGCCCGATACGGCCTCGCCGGGCAGGATCTGCCCTTGCAGGACCACTACGCCGGAGGGTGCTGGGCAGGCGATTCGGTGGGCCTCGGATGCGGAAAGCGCGGAACCCACGACGAGGTTGAACAGGTGATCGGCTACCGGGATGGGATCCGACCCGTCAAACCCCACAACCGCGGCGAGGGATCCCAGCCATCCCCGCTCGTGGAGATGGCGACGAGTGGCGTCCACCTCGGACGTGGGGACGGCGATGACCCATTGAAGTTCCGATCCGGCCATCAGCGCAGGGAGGACGTCGTCGGCGCCGACAGGTCCAGGGGGTTGGTAAAGTCCCCAGCCGCGTGGCGCAGGGAGTTGGCCCAGGGCGGTGCGCAGG
>JBDKKQ010000389.1:0-4085 GCA_039796015.1 Verrucomicrobiota bacterium | reverse complement strand
GGCCATTGGTGGTGACGCTCAGGCCAGTCGGACCAGACACCAGTTGGTAGGTCAACCGTTGGGCAGGCAGGTCTGAATCGGTGGCCTTGAGTTGAAACGAGAGCCGCAGGCCCTCGGTCACACGGCGTGTGCCCGCGGCGGGCCACACCGGCGGCAGATTCCGCTCTTGGACCACGATATCGAATTCTTGGGAGGTGCCTTCGACCCCGTCATTCACATCGACCCAGACCCGGTTTGTGCTGGGTCCTTGCTCTTCAGTGGGTCGCCAGGAAACCACACCGTTGGTACTGACCGTCAGGCCCGTCGGACCGCTGATAAGGCGGTAGTTCAAGGGTTGAGGCGGAAGATCGGAATCGGTGGCCCGGAGTTGGAATAAGAGGGTGGAGCCTTCGGAGACGCGACGATTTTGGGCCGCCGATGTCCAGACGGGAGCCTTGTTGGGATTGGCCGCGGTGACCACCTGGGCAAAAAAGTTGCCTTGAGGTCCGACGTTGGGATTGGCGCTGAAGATTTGCAGGGTCCAAGAATCGAGGAGGTCTGCCTCTTCGAGCATCCAGAAGTCTGTGTAGCTCCCGATGACGGTGGAGTTTTTGCCGGGCAGCGTTGCCCCGATGGTGGGCGGGTTGGCCAAGACCAAGCCGGCTCCGTTGTTCGAATCTTGGGGGAGATTAAAAAACTCCACCGTCCAGGTGAAGCGGTCGGGAACTGTTACCTGAGGGACTGCCAGTGTGGTCATCTGGTAGCCGGGTTGGACCGGATGCAATCCGCTGTCCCAGATTTGGGTGTTGGGTTTTTGGGAAGTGGCGATGGAGGCGTTCTCTAGCGCGCCGTCGTTTTTGTAAAAACGGATCCGCCATTCACCCGGGGAGATTAAATTGGTCGGAATGCTGCCGAAGTAGAGGAACGTGAACTGAGTAACAATCCGACCACCTTTGGCTAAGTTGATGTCGTCGCCGTACTGGCGACCGAACATGTAGTAGTTGGTGGTCATCCCGGACATGTTCTCGAAGACGATCTCCGAGGATTGGGCGGACAGGTGGGCGGGCAGGAACAACACCAAGAAGAGCCAGACGCTTCGTGCCACTTCAGAAAAGAATCGTGTCATCGATCGATGGGGCTCCGTTGAGGGAGCGTCATTCTGTGGTGCCCTTTTAAAACACCAGTTTTCAGAACAGGTTCGGGAAAGTGAAGAAGAACGGACTGGTGCCTCGGCTAGGACTTGAACCTAGAACCAATTGATTAAGAGTCAACTGCTCTACCATTGAGCTACCGAGGCGCCAAAACCGGCGCGCTTTATGAGGAATGTTCAGGGTCTTGTCAACACGGCGGACGGAATTTACGAAAAGCCCGTTCGTTACGATTGCTGTTCGGAAAAATTCAAGTCCCGCTTTTTTTGGATATTGCTTAGAGTTGGCTCCAGCAATGCTGACTGTTTCCAATGTGTCGAAGGGGTATGGCGGAAAGACCCTGTTCTCAGATTTGTCCCTGCAGTTCAACCGTCAGGACCGTTTGGGTCTGGTGGGTCCGAATGGCGCCGGCAAGTCCACGCTCTTCAAACTGATCCTCCAATTGGAGGAGCCCGATGATGGTCTGGTGACGTTCCAACGCGGGACCACCGTCGGTTTCCTGCCTCAGGAAAGCGCGCCCGTGGGCGATCAGACGGTGATGGAAATCGCTACCAGTCAGCATGCGCCCGGTTCCGAGCCGGAGGATGATTACCACTCGTATGCCGACGGTCCCGCCATCGCCAAGGCCAAGCGACTGCTCAAGGGTCTGGCCTTTCGGGAAACAGACTTCGATCGGCCGGCGCGCGAGTTGTCCGGTGGCTGGGTGATGCGGGCACACCTTGCTCGGTTGTTGGTCCATGAGCCGGACATCCTGATGCTGGATGAGCCCACCAATCATCTCGATCTTGAGACCCTGATTTGGTTCCAGGGCTATCTAAAGAATTACCCGGGAGCGATCTTGGTCATCTCGCATGACCGGGAGTTCCTCAACCAGTTGGTCACCGGTATCGTCGAGATTCGTAACGAGCGACTCTACAATTACTGTGGTAACTACGACGCCTTTTTGGACGAACGCGAGGCGCAGCAGGAGCAGCAATTGGCCGCCTTCAAAAATCAGCAGCGCGAAATTGGGCGCTTGATGGATTTCGTGAATCGGTTCCGGGCCAAGAACACGACGGCGACGCGGGCTCAGGCCAAGCTCAAGCAAATCGATCGTATGGAGAAGATCAACGCGCCGGAGCAGGCTGCGTCGACCGTCGATTTTGCATTCCCACAACCGGAGAAAAGCGGTCAGCGGGTGATCACCTTGAAGGGGGTCAATTTTGCCTATGGGCAGAACGTCATTTACACGGGTTTGGAGTTCGAGGCGCAGCGGGGAGACCGCACCGTGCTGGTCGGGCCCAATGGCTCGGGTAAGTCCACGCTCATCAAGCTCTTGGCGGGCAACCTGACTCCCCAGGCGGGCGATCGGGATCTGGGACTGCGGGTCAAGGTGGGATATTTCTCGCAGTACCGCACCGAAATGCTCCAGCCCGAGCGCACGGTGCTAGAGGAAGCTTCCGATACTGCGGCCCGAGTGACCGATTTGTACATCCGATCACTGCTGGGGTGTTTCCTCTTCCGGGATGACGACGTCTTCAAAAAAGTGGCTGTGCTCAGCGGTGGTGAGAAGACCCGCTTGGCTCTGGTGAAGTTGCTCCTCGATCCGCCCAACTTGTTGTTGATGGACGAGCCGACGACCCACCTCGACGTTGCCAGCATTGATGCACTTGTGGCCGCCTTGAGCGAGTTCATCGGGACTCTCGTTTTCATCAGCCACGACGTGTACTTCATTCGGGCGATCGCCACCCGGGTGCTGCACATCAGCGGTGGTGTGCTGACACCGTATGCGGGCGACTATGATTATTACCTCGAGAAGACCAAGGCCTCCTCGGCGCGTGTGGCCTTGACGTCTGCCTCCAATGGCAACGGTCTGACCAATGCCCGTCCGGCAACCAGTGGTCCGTCCGTGTCCTCAAAACCGGTGATCACGGCCTCCTCCAAGGAGCGTCGGCAGCAGGCGGCGGAGGCTCGCAAGGCGATGGGCTTCCAGAAAAAGCACGTGACCACCTTGGAGGCTCGCATCGCTTCCCTGGAGGCCAAGCAAGTTCAGTTGACGGCCGAGATGGAAAAGCCCGAGACCTACACCAAGCCGGGTCGATCCATGGAGATCCAACAACAAATCCGTGCCGTGGGTCACGATTTGCACAAGGTCAGCACCGACTGGGAGGCCGCGGCCACCAAGCTCGCAGAGCTCGAGGCCGCCTCCGTGGAGTAGTCTTGGTGCCCGAGGTGGCAGGATCTTTAGATCACCACCTTGAATTTTTCGCCCTTGGCGATGGATAGCGCGAAGCCGGCCATTAGCTCGGGGATAAATTCAAGGTCCTTGAGGTTCACCATCTCCACCGGTGAGTGCATATAGCGGTTGGGCAGGCTGATGAGCCCGCTGGGAATGCCTCCGCGGGTCCAGAAGATCACATCGGTATCCGTGCCGCTGGTGGCGCTCATGGCCTCATGCTGCAAGGGGATCTTCTTTTTTGCGGCGACGTCCTCGAGGCGCTGGATGACGGCCGGATGGTTGCAGCCGCCGTGTGTCAATGCGGGGCCGCTGCCGAGCTTAATATCGCCATGGGCACGCTGGTCCACGGTGGGGTAGTCCGTGGCGTGGGTGACATCCACCACCAGGGCGGTCTCCGGATTGAGCGAGTAGGCAATTTGCCGGGCTCCGAGCAGGCCGACCTCTTCCTGCACGTTGGCCACGGCGCAGACTTCGACATTCAGCTTCTTAACCAGGGGTTTGAGCAACCGGAGCGTCTCGGCGACTGCGAAGGTTCCGATGCGGTTGTCAAAGGCGCGCGCGACAGCCAGATCGCCGCGCAGCATCTCAAAGCGGTCATTCAGCGTGATTGGGTCACCGATGCGCACCAGCTTCAGTGCGGCATCCTTAGAGGCGACACCGATGTCGATGAAGAGCTCGTGGATCTTGGGGGCTTTGGGCTCGCTGTCGCCGCGGGTGAGGTGCGGGGCGACGTTGCCGAC
>JBDKKQ010000388.1:0-3980 GCA_039796015.1 Verrucomicrobiota bacterium | reverse complement strand
CGCGATGGCATCCATGATGTCGATCGGGCGCTCAGCAGGGATCTCTTTGCGCCCCTGTAGGATGAAGCTGCCCGTGATGTTGATGTAGTGCTTCACGTACTCGGAGACTTCCACCGAAATGGCCGGCTTGATGATGTAGTCTTTGTCCAGCATCGTGTAGAGAATCTGGCGCACCTCGGCCACGGACTTGTTGGTCACGATCACCGGATCGAGAAGCCAGTAGGTGATCTTCCCATCCGTGGGCACCCGGAGGTTCTGCTTCATGTCCAATTCTTCAGCGACATTGATCACCAGCATATCTCCGGGGACAATTCGACGGACCGAATCTTGGGCCAAGGCCATTTCCCCAGTCAAAAGACAGGCCAAACACAGGTTAAAACGCCATTTCATAATCAATAACCAATCTGCACTCCCACCATCACTCGGTGGGCATCGTAAGTGGGTAAAAACACATCCTTCAACCCGGCATCTGCGAAATCGACGGAATAGTTGTCGTAAGAGTAGTTGAGGCCAAACCGCAGCCAGCGCCGCGGCGTATAAGAAATACCACCGGAGAGCGACATCATGGAGTCGTCTCGCTTGTAGTCGACGGTGCGCATACTCAGCGACCTCAAGCTGGTGCCGGCAATCGGCTCGTAGGCGGCCCCGAAGCCCGTCAGGCTATCAAAAGCGCCCCCTTGGTACGACACGCCCGCCGTGGCCAACCAAGTGCCGGTGGTACCCAGCGCCTGTTGGACATTGAACGTTGTCGTAGCGTAGGTAACGCCTTGGCGCGCGATCTGGGCGGCATTGTCAGTGCGCCGGATATAGGCCAACGAGAACTTGGTTGTCTCGCGGAACGCATAGCTCACCGAGATGTTGGCGGCCGGGATAGAGAAAGACGCACCCGGGATGTCGGGAAACTCGCGAATCTCGTAACCGCCGCCAATCGAGCCCTCCAACCGCTCCGTGAACTGGCCGCGGACTCCAACGAAGCCACCGTACACATGCGAGGTGGGAATGAAGCCGAGCGCAGAGGTTCCTCGAATGAAATCTGTCAACCCGTAGCCGCCCTCAACGAAGACCGAAAGCCGGTCTGTCGGCTTGTAGCTGGCCCCCAAATTGCCACGCCAACCATCGTTGCCGTACAAATTTACCCTCTCGTAGTTCAGGTAATTCCGGGACCCGCTAAAATACACATCGGTCTTTTCAGAGCTGTCGTAAGTAACGCGGCCCGTCGTCGCGTGACTCCAGCGATCGACCAAGGTCTGCCCCAAGTTCACCCACCCACCCATGAACGAGGAGGCAAACTCGGTCGAATGGGTTCCCTCCATGCGCAAGCGGCTTTGATTGTCGTACTTGCCAGCCAACTGGATGCGGTGCATCGGCACTGTAGTGACACCCAAATCAAAGTATCGGGTGTTGTCGCTCTGATACTCCAGGTTGAGGTAATTCTCATTCTCCGAACCCACCTGGAAACTGACACCCGGTGAGACCGTGCCAATCAAGTCGGCGACGCGCGGGTTCAACGTGAATCGATTGGTCTTGAAACCCGCCAAGATGCCCGTGGCCGTGGCCGGAGCGTTGGCAGGAGTGGCCACCGTCAATGGAGGATGGGTGGACGATGCGAAGACAGGAGAAGCAGCTATCCGTTGATTCAGGGACGCATCGTTGTAGATCTGATACTGGAGGGCCCCCGAGTAGGGCTGCGAAAGCTGCCCAAACGCCGGTCGGTAAACGTACCCACCGTTGACATCGAACACATTGTAGGTGGGCGTCCGTGGATCCACGTACTCAAGGGCCCCAGCGTCGGAGGCTGAAAAAATATTGTTGTTGTACATCATGTTGATGTCCAACTGAGGTCGGATGCGCACCCCTTTGACCTCGTAGCTCATCCACTGGTCGATTTGGTAAGCTTCGATCCCCAAGGCAGCGCCCAACAAATTTCCCGACGGCAACAGCGCCAGCATCACGGCAGCACGGAGCAAGGCTTCCGGTTGGGGAGTTTTTCTTGGATGCATGCCTCAATTCGTACCGGTGGTCGATGCGGTCAAGAGCCGGAGAAACAACGTAGGCACCGCCTAGGCTAAGCCCCTCCCGGATGTCCTGACATTCTTTCGAACGCCGACTCATCGCTGAATTACAAAAGTCACCGAATCTCGGCAGGGTGTAAAACTCATAATTCCCTAACGAGCATTCCCCAAAAAGCTCGACGATTTTTTGTAACGATCACCCCAGATTACTTGGGGTCTTCCGCACCTCAACCAAGACGAAAATCCAAGTCCCTTTTGCACGCTCAGCCGCCACCGGGACGGTCCAGGTGATCGCCGGGAGTCAACTCATCGAATCCCTCAAAATCGCCAGGACGAAGCTCTCGACTAATTCGATGCCCCTCTTCGAACCACTGACCGAGATCTAAGAGTCGGCAGCGTTCAGAACAAAACGGACCGCTAGGACTCTCTAACCACGGTCCGCGACGGCGGCACTGTGGACAGGGAACTTCTGGCAATGGCTTCGACGGCTTCATCGGTTCAACCAACGGAGCCCCCAACTCAGCACAAGACTGATCACCAAGCAAGTCACCACCGGAAAGTGAAAGGAAAACCCAGGACGCTCGATGACGATGTCACCCGGCAGACCACCTCTGAAGGGTCGCCACCAGCAAAGGATCGCTCCCACTGCCAACAGGGTTCCACCAATAATCATCAACTGCTTCCCGAGTGGGGGATTCACAACGTGGAAAGAGTGATACAGGGACCGCTGCTCGTCCAATGCCGAGTCTATAGACCCATGAACTCTTCAGCCGGCAATTCCAGGCGGCACACCCATTGCCATTGTTGGTTTTCTTGAAAATTCCGTGTCGCCCGGCCCCGCACTTGCTAGCTTTTGTTATTCAAAATTCATGAGCTACGACACAGATTTGCTGCGCGGAATCCTCAAAGCCGCAGTTGAAGGCGGGGCCTCGGACATCCACATCAAAGTAGGCTCGCCCGTGGTGTTCCGCATTAGCCGGCAACTCATCACCATCGACGCGCCGACTCCGACGGAGGAGTGGATGGGTAAAATCCTGACCACCATGGTCCCTCCCCATGCCCGCCGCCGCATGGACGACGACCGCGAGGTGGACTTCAGCTACTACGAACCCGGTGTGGGCCGCTTCCGTACCAACGTCTTCCAACAACGGGGCACGTTTGCCTTGGCCATGCGCTATGTGAAGACCCAGGTGCCCAGCTTCGATGAACTAGGTCTCATGCCTATCATCAAGTCTATTGCAGGAGCCCCGCGCGGCATCGTTCTGGTGGCGGGCACCACCGGATCCGGCAAGTCCACGACGCTGGCGGCGATGATCGAGCACATCAACGCCAACTTCAAAAAGCACATCGTCACCCTCGAAGACCCCATCGAGTTCGTCTTCGAAGACAACCAGTCCGTGGTCGAACAGCGAGAAATTGGTCTCGATACCGGCAGCTTCCAGGCCGGCTTGAAGCACGTGCTTCGCCAAGATCCGGACATCATCATGGTCGGCGAAATGCGCGATGCCATCTCCTTTCAGGCGGCCATTAGTGCTGCCGACACAGGCCACCTGGTGCTTTCCACGCTGCACACCCAGAACGCCTCCCAGTCGATTGGCCGAATCCTCGACTTCTTCAAGCCGGAGGAACGCGAACAAATCCGGCGGCAATTGGCGGCTACGCTGCGTGCGGTCGTCTGCCAACGCATGGTGACCACCGTCAATGGAGGCGTAACCCCATCGCTGGAGATTCTCATCAACACGCCCACCGTCCGAAAAATGCTCGAAGAGAACCGGCTAGAGAAACTCGGAGCAGCCATCGAGACT
Source organism: Verrucomicrobiota bacterium (assembly GCA_039796015.1). Lineage (GTDB taxonomy): Bacteria > Verrucomicrobiota > Verrucomicrobiia > Limisphaerales > UBA9464 > SXXZ01. The sequence continues at coordinate 163 of JBDKKQ010000388.1, read as the reverse complement.
GGACGTGAAGACGGCATGCAGAGCTTCAATCAGGCGCTGTACGACCTCGTCAAGGCTGGCAAGATTAGCGAGAAGGAAGCCCTTGGAAAGGCCACCAACCCGCAGGCTCTCGAGATGATGTTCAAGGGCATCTTCCTCGACGAAGGTCGACGAATCCTCTCCT